>JBAIWU010000485.1:0-9866 GCA_037917155.1 Candidatus Eiseniibacteriota bacterium | reverse complement strand
CCCCTTGGCGATGTTCCCGGCGACGTGCGTGTGGAAGAAGAGGAACGCGATGAAGTTGAACACCGCCGCCCAGACGACCGCCGCGCGCGGCGAGAGCACGCGCGTCGAGACGACCGTGGCGATCGAGTTCGCGGCGTCGTGGAAGCCGTTGCTGAAGTCGAAGAACAGCGCGACGGCGATGATGGCGAGGATGGGCAGGGGCAGCGGCATGCCCGTCACCGGCTCTTGAGGACGATCGACTCGATGGCGTTCGCCACGTCCTCGCACTGGTCGGCAGCGCTCTCGAGGCGCCCGTAGATCTCCTTCCAGCGGAGCACGTCGAGGATCTCGTGCCTGCCGGTGAAGAGGTCGGCCACGGCCTGCCGCGAGAGCGCGTCGGCCTCGTTCTCGAGGCGGTTGATCTCGATCGTGAACGCCATGAGGTTGTTCATGTTCCGCAGGTTCTCGACGGCCTGCTCGATCTGTCGGCCGCACTCCGCGAGGATCGCCGTCAGCCGGATCGCCTCGGGTGTGGACCGCTCGATGCGGAACAGGACCAGCCGGCTCGCGATCGCCTCCGCCGCGTCGACGACGTCGTCGAGGCCGCTCGCGAGGTCGTGGATGTCCTCGCGCTCGAGCGGCGTGATGAACGTGCGGTTGAGCCGCTCGAACACCTCGTGCGTGACGAGGTCCGCCCGGTGCTCGGTCTCCTTGAGCTCGCGCGCGCGCTCCTCGGTGCGGTCGAAGCGCGTCATCATCTCGTGCAGCTGGTCGCAGCTCTGGCGCACGAGCGCGGCCTGGCGCCGGAACAGCAGGAAGAAGTCCTCTTCCTTCGGGAACAGCGAGAACATGGGTTCCTCGTCGGGAAGTGGTGCGTTCGCGGTGGATTGGACGGCCCGCGGAGGCGTATCACGGCCCCCGCGTTTCGGCAACGACATCCCGCGACGACCCCGCGCTTCGCCGCGCTCACGCGAGCGTGCGTCGCGGCCGCGCGAGCGCCAGCGAGAGGATGCGCCCGAGCAGCGCGCGGTAGCGCAGCCCGCCCGCGGCGGCGGCGCTGGCGAACTCCTCCTTCTCGGCGATCTCCGGGTTGGGGTTCGCCTCGAGCAGGTAGAGCTCGCCCGAGGGCGTGAGCCGGTAGTCCACGCGCGCGTAGCCGTCGAGCTCGAGCATGCGGTAGACGCGGCGCGTCGTGCGCCGGAGATGCCCCTCGACGGCTGCGTCGAGGCCCGGCGCGCGGCGGATGTCGATGCCGTGCTTCTTCTGGTAGCCGGGGCTGTGCTTGACGCGCGCGGTGGCGATGGGCTCGCCGCTCTCCGCGAGCTTGCCGAAGTCCAGCTCCCACGTGGGCAGCACCCGCACGCGCTCGTTGCCGATGGCGCCCACGTAGAGCTCGCGCCCCTCGATGTACTCCTCGACGAGCGCGTCCGTCTCGATGCTCTCGTGGATGAAGCGCACGCGCTCGACGAGCTTGTCGTCGCCGTCCACGATGCTCGCCTGCGCGATCCCGAGCGAGGACTCCTCGCTCGCGCTCTTGACGAACAGCGGGAAGCGCAGGGACGCGGGCCGCCGCGGCTTCTGGCCCCGCGGCACCAGGAAGAAGGCGGGCACGCGCACGCGGTGGTAGGCGGCGATCTTCTTGGTGATCGCCTTGCTGCGCGCGAGCACGAGCCCGCGCGGATTGCAGCCCGTGTACGCCAGCTTGAGCAGCTCGAGGTAGGCGACCACGTGCTGGTCGAAGTCGGAGAGGCCGTAGAACTCCTCGAGCAGGTTGAACACGACGTCCGGCTTCCACTCCTCCGCGGCGACCCGGATCGGGTTCAGCTCGTCCTGGACGCCGAGCGGGCGCACCTCGTGGCCCAGCACGCGCAGCGTGTGGACGACGTCGTACTCCGTCTTCCAGGTGTTGATCTCCTCGGCCGTGTGGCCGCGCAGCGAGTCCGGGGGCACCAGCGACGGGTGCATGAGCACCAGGATGCGAAGGGGCTTCTTCACAGGGCGACCCAATTCCGGCGGCTGTAGTGGAAGTGCACCGTGCGCACCGCGAGCAGCAGGGCGAAGTCCACGCGCAGGCGGCGCTCGTGCCCGCCCGCGCGCAGGTCCAGCACCTCGCAGCGCCCGATCGCATCGTCGAGGACGCGCTCGAGCGTGTAGGCGGACTCGCCCGTGAAGCGGGCGACCAGCCGGCGGATCTCGGCGCGGTTGCGACGCACGAAGCGCGCGGCCGGCTCGGCGCGGCGCCCGGGCTCGGCCGCGAACAGCCGCTGCAGGTCACGGTCCTGCACCGAGGGCCGCCAGCGCGCGTACGCCGCCTGCTTCTCGGCGTAGTGCTCGCGCAGCGTGCGCCGGACCTCCGCGAGCGGCTCCACGTGCCGGCGCGTCCGCACCGGGGGGAGCTGCCCGCGCAGCGAGCGCATGAGCTCGTCGACGTACTCGAGCTTCCGCAGCGCCGGCCAGCCCGCGTAGCGGCGGCGCCACGCCGAGCGCGGCGTCAGCCAGACCGCGAACGTCTCCGCGAAGTCCTCGTCCGGGTGCGCCTGGGCGTAGTACTGGCGCAGGTGCTGCACGAACCGCTGGCTCGCCGGGTTCGGGCGGTAGATCTCCGGATAGGGCCGGTGCGTGTCGCCGAACAGCCGCCGCCACGCCTCGCGGCGGTGCAGCCGCCATGCGTGCTGGGCGCAGTGGCCGCACTCGTGGCGCAGGATCGCGAGGCACTCCTCCTCGGCGCCGCCCTCGACCTCGAGCATCATCGAGCGCTCGAGCCTCTGCAGCCGCGGGTGGGCGAGGTAGAACGGCAGCGCGATTCCCGGCACGCCGTCGGGCGAGAACCACTCGGTCGAGAGCCACACGTGCGGCTTCAGGCGCAGGCCGCGGGCCTCGATCTCCGCGCACACGTCGCGCATGCGATCGTCGAGCCACGTGCCCTCGAGCCGGAGCCCGAGGTCGCAGAAGCGCAGGTCCAGCAGTCGCGCGTCGTCGAAGCGGGCCCAGCGCGGGGGAGCGCGGCGTACCGGACGCGTGCGAGCGGCCATCTTCCTCCCGGGGCGCGGCGCGCGCCCGAACGGTTGACGCTCCGCGCACGCTCACGGAACATGCGCGGCCCGGCGACGGCGGCCGCCGGCTCGTGGTGTCGAGCGCGCATCTTAACCGAGGAACGGGCGATGGAAAGTCGGCGGCGGGACCGCCACGCGTTCTACGAGGTGGCGGTCCAGGGGCCCGAGTGGGACCTCGACTTCATGGAGCGCGCCTTCCGCGCCGGGGCCGGGCGCGAGCCGGCCACGTTCCGCGAGGACTTCTGCAGCACCGCCGCGCTGGCCACCGCGTGGGCGATGCGCGGGCCGGAGCGCCGCGCGTGGGCGGTCGACCTCGACCCGGAGCCGCTCGCGTGGGCGCGGACGCACCGCCTGCCGTACGCGCGGGAGGCGGCGCGCCGCGTGACGCTCGTGCGCGACGACGTGCGCCGGCCGCAGCGCCCCCGCGTCGACGTGACCTGCGCGCTCAACTTCTCGTGGTGGGTCTTCCACGCGCGCGCGGACCTGCTCGCGTACCTGCGCGCGGCGCGGTCGGGGCTGGTCGACCACGGCGTGCTCGTGCTGAACCTGTTCGGCGGCACGCGCGCCGAGCGGCGGCTCGTCGAGCGCACGCGCAAGGCCGCGAGCAGCGGCCCGGACGGCGCGCCGGTGCCCGCCTTCACCTACGTCTGGCAGCAGGCGCGGTTCAACGCGATCGACCGCCGGCTGCTCGCGTGGATCCACTTCGAGCCGAGGGACGGCGCGCGCATGGCGCGCGCGTTCACGTACGACTGGCGCATGTGGACGCTGCCGGAGCTGCGCGAGGCCGCGCTCGAGGCGGGCTTCCGCGAGCTCGAGGTGTGGAGCGAGGGCTGGGACCGCGCGCGCCGCACGCACACCGGCCGGCTCCACCGGCGCGCCCGGCTCGACAACGACGACACCTGGATCGCCTACTGCGTTGCGCGCCGCTGACGGCCGCGTGCCCGCCTGCGCGCCGCCGGCCGCGGCGCCCTCTGCTAGACTCGCGCGCCACCCGCGCCGCGAGGACTTCCGCATGACCGACGCCCTCATTGCGTTCACCACGTTTGCCTCCGAGGAGGATGCCGCGCGCGTCGCGCGCGCGCTCGTCGAGGAGCGCCTGGTCGCGTGCGCGAACCTGCTGCCGGGCGCCCGCTCCCTGTACCGCTGGGAGGGCAGGGTCGCGGACGAGCGCGAGGTGGTGGTGCTGATGAAGACCCGGAAGCAGGACTGGCCGGCGTTGCTCTCGCGCCTGCACGAGCTGCACCCGTACGACACGCCGGAGTGCGTGGCGGTGCGCATCGCGGCGGGAGCGCCGAAGTACATGGCGTGGCTCGAGGCGGCGCTGGCGCCGGAGGAGGCCTGATGCGCCACGACCCGGCCCGGCGCGTGCTGGGCATCGAGACGAGCTGCGACGACACGTCCGTCGCCGTGCTCGAGGACGGCCAGCGCCTGCGCTCGCACCTGATCGCCGCGCAGGACGTGCACCGCCTCTACGGCGGCGTGGTGCCCGAGCTCGCCTCACGCGCGCACCTCGAGTTGCTGCCGGCGCTCGTCGGTCGCGCGCTCGAGGAGGCCGGCACGCGCCCCGAGGAGTTGACCGCGATCGCGGTCACGCACGCGCCGGGTCTCGTGGGCTCGCTCGTCGTCGGCGTCGCGTTCGCGAAGGCCTACGGGGAGGCGCTCGGGATCCCGGTCATCGGCGTGAACCACATCGAGGCGCACCTGCACTCGGCCTCCCTCGAACACGGCGAGTGTCCCTTCCCGGCGGTGGCGCTCGTCGTCTCGGGCGGGCACACCGAGCTGGTCGAGGTGAAGGGGCTCGGGGAGTACCGCTGGCTCGGCGCGACGCTGGACGACGCGGCGGGCGAGGCGTATGACAAGGTGGCGAAGCGCCTCGGGCTGGGCTTTCCCGGAGGCCCCGTGATCGACCGGCTCGCGGCCGAGGGGCGCGCCGACGCGTTCGCGTTCCCGCGCCCGATGCTCGACCGGCCCGGCTTCGACTTCTCGTTCTCCGGGCTCAAGACCGCGGTCAGCGTGGCCCTTCGCCCGTATGGCCAGCCGCCCTACGAGCCGGGGCTCGTAGCCGACCTCGCCGCCTCGTTCCAGGCCGCGGTGGTCGACACGCTCGTGGCCAAGTGCCTGCGCGCCATCGAGCACGTCGGCGCCCGGGCCCTGAGCCTGGGTGGCGGCGTGGCCTGCAACCGGTCCCTGCGGGCCCGGCTGGCCGAGGCGTGCGCGGCCCGGGGGGTGGCGCTGCGGATCCCCTCGCCGCGCCTGTGCGCGGACAACGCCGCCATGATCGCGTTTCTGGGCGCCTGGCGGCTGAGCCGGGGCGAGGTCTCCGGGCCCGAGCTGGACGCCGCGGCCTCGCTGGAGGCCTCGGGCCTGCCGCTGGGCTGAGCCGCCCGCCCCGGGGCCCGTGGCCGTCGCGCCCGGGCCGGCGGGAAATCCGGGCGCCCGCCCCACAAACTCCGCAAGTCCATGCCCGAAAAGGCCGATGACGCAGACAGGCCCTCGCCCCGCCGGGCGCGAGGGCGGCCGACATCTGCCGGGCCCCGGAGCACGAGGTCACCGGGGAGCATGACCATGGGAACGGAGCACGCGTGGCGAACCCCCGAATCCTGATCGCTGAAGACGAGTTCAGCCTCCGGCTGGTGCTGCGCACCATCCTCGAGCGCGAGGGCTTCACCGTGATCGAAGCCGAGAACGGGAGCGAAGCCGTGCGCCTCGCGCACGAGCAGGTGCCCGACCTCGCGCTGCTCGACGTGATGATGCCGGACCTCGACGGCTACGAGGTGTGCCGCCACCTGCGCTCGTCGTTCGAGACGCGTCACATCCCGATCGTCATGCTGACGGCGCGCATCGAGGTGAGCGACAAGGTGCGCGGGCTCGAGGGCGGGGCCAACGACTACGTCACGAAGCCGTGGGACAACCGCGAGCTCGTGCTGCGCATCCGCAACGTGCTCGAGTGGAGCGCGCAGCAGCGCGCGGCGAGCCCGCTGACCGGCCTGCCGGGCAACCACTCGATCAACGACGAGATCCGCCGCCGGCTCGCGAGCGGCCAGCCGTTCACGCTGCTGCAGCTGGACATCGACCACTTCAAGGCGTTCAACGACTACTACGGCTACGCCCGTGGCGACCAGGCGATCCAGATGCTCGCGCGCATCCTGATCGAGTCGGCGCACCGCCACGGCGACGACCGCAACTTCGTCGGCCACATCGGCGGCGACGACTTCGTCGTGCTCGCCGCGCCCGAGGACGCCGAGCCGCTCGGCGAGTCGATCCTCGAGTGGTTCAACCAGGCGTCGCGCGACCTGTACGACGCCGAGGACCGCGAGCGCGGCTACGTCGAGGTGCTCAACCGCCGCCACGTCGTCGAGCGCTTCCCGCTCATGAGCCTGACGATCGCCATGGTGGCCACGGACCGCGTGCCCGTGACCCACCTCGCCGAGCTGATCGACATCGTGCAGGAGCTCAAGGCGCACGGGAAGGGCATCCCGGGCAGCGTGCTCGTGGGCGAACGCCGTCGCCGCACCGACGCGGCCGCGGGCGCGGACCGCAGCGCGGCCTAGGGACCGGGAGGGACGCATGCGCGACGGCCACGAGACGGGCCTGCTGGACCTGCCGGGCGAGGCGCTCGCGCTGCTCGCCGAGGCCGTGCTCGCGCTGCGCACGACCGGCGACCTTGCGGTCTCGTGGGGCATCGCGAGCGCCAACGCCACGCGTGCGCTCGGCGCGAGCGACGCTCGCCTGCTGCGCGTCGACCGCCGCAGCGGCGCGCTGTACCGCCTCGAGGAGTCCGGCGTCGAGACGCCGTACCTGCCCGAACACGGCGGCCCGGTCGAGTGGGTGATGCGCAACGACCGCGCGCTCTACGACGAGGGCGTCGACGGCGAGCGCGCGCCGCGCGAGACGCTGCTGTGGCTGCAGCCGCCGGCCGCGCTGGCGACGGTTCCGCTCGTGGCGGGCAGCACGCACTACGGATTGCTGCTGCTCGCGTTCGGCGCGCCCCGGACGTTCGCGGCGGCGGAGCGACTGTTCGCGCAGTCGCTCGCCGATGCGCTGGCGCTCGCGCTCGAGCGCGCCGGATTGCTGCAGACGCTGCACGACGAGCGCGAGCGCACGGCCCGCGCCGACCGCCGGCTTCGCGTGGCGGACGAGACGGCCGCCTCCCTCATGTCGATCGTCGCGCACGAGATGCGCAGCCCGCTGTCGTCCATCAAGGCGTACGCCGAGACGCTCGCGGGCAACCTCGACAACCCGCGCGCGCCCCGCGAGCGTTTCCTGAAGGTGATCGACGAGGAGTGCGACCGGCTCGCGACGCTGGTCGGCGACATGCACGAGCTGTCCCGCATCGAGAGCGGCGAGTGCACGCTCCGGCTCTCGTCGAGCACCCCCGGCGAGCTGGGGCGCGACGTGTGCATGCGGCTCACGGAGGAGGCGGCGCGCCGCAACGTCACGCTGGCGCTCGACGACGAGAGCGGCCCGCGCATCGAGGCCGACGTCGACATGGTCCGCCGCGTGATCGCGAACCTGGTGCAGAACGCGATGCAGTTCTCGCCCGAGGGCGGCACCGTGCGCGTCGGGTTCGCGGTGCGCGGTGACGAGTGGGAGTGCAGCGTCACCGACGAGGGCCCGCGCCTTCCCTCCGAGGACATCGCCACCGTGTTCGAGGGCTTCTATCGCGCACGCCGCCAGCTTCCCGAGGGGCAGCCCCTGCACGAGGGCACGCGGCTCGGGCTGGCGATCGCCCGCGCGATCGTGCAGCTCCACGGCGGGCGCATGTGGGCCGAGCAACCCGAGACGGGCGGCGCGCGCTTCGTGTTCGCGCTGCCGCAGCGCCAGCTCGCGACGCCGCGGGCGCGGCGCATCGCGCGGCAGACCGTGGGACGCCGGGACCTGCGGCAGCTCTTCGAGGCCATCGCCGAGATGGTCTCGGCCTCGCTCGAGGCCTCCATCGTCTCGCTCGTGCTCGTGGATCCGGACCGCGGCGACCTGTTCGTGGCCGCGTCCGTGGGCCTGCCGCCCACCGGCGTCAACGGGCGACGCACGACGCTGCGCTCGGGCGTCGCCGGCGCGGTGGCCGCGTGGGGCCGGCCCATCCTCGTCGAGAACATCGAGACCGACCGCCGCTTCCGGCGCCTCAACCACCCGCAGTACCACACGCGCTCCCTGCTGTGCGTGCCCCTGCGCGTCGAGGGCGAGGTCGTCGGCGTCGTCAACGCGAACAACAAGACGAGCGGCGAGGAGTTCGACGAGGACGACCTCGCGCTGCTCGTCATGCTGACCGACCGCGTGAGCAGCGTCATCGAGCGCGCCTATGCCTACCCCGACAGCGACCGCGTGGTCGAGGACGCGCTCGAGGCGGTGCGATGCATGACGCGCCTGAAGCGCGAGTTCGCGCTGGGCGGGCGCCAGCTCGTCAAGCGCGCCCGGGCGCTGGCGCGCGAGATCGGCATGTCGCCGTCCGACGTCGACGTCATCGGGTACGTGGCGAGCATCCACGACCTCGGCATGGTGCGTTTCGAGTCGGTGGCCCAGTACCCCGGCGAGCTCGACGACGCCCAGCGCCAGGCCGTGAGCGCGCACCCGGAGGTGAGCGTCGAGATCCTGCGGCCGCTCGAATACCTCGGGGTCGTGCGCGAATACATTCTCGGCCACCACGAGCGCTGGGACGGCACCGGCTACCCGCGCGGGCTGTCGGGCGAGTCGATCCCGCTCGGCAGCCGCATCCTCGCGGTGGTGGACGCCTGGGAGAGCATGACGACGCCCCGGCCGTTCCGCGCCGCCCGCACGACGGCGGAGGCGGCCGAGGAGCTGCGCCGCGAGGCCGGCAGGCAGTTCGACGCCTCGGTCGTGGAGGCCTTCCTGGCCCTGCTCGAGCGGGAGGGCGAGGTCCGGGCCGCGGCCTGATCCGTTACCGGACATCATGACTCAAGCCGCGCGCGGTTGCGGCCGATAACCACGACGGATGGGAGATGGTCGCAATTCGGCACCGGTCCCGGCCGGGGCGGCCGGACGCGTGACGCACACGGCAGACGATCGCGAGGGAGCGGCGATCGCAGGAGGGTGAGGGAATGGCGAAGGGCAAGATCCTGGTGGTGGACGACGAGATCTACATCGTCCATATCCTGGACTTCAGCCTGGGCATGGAGGGTTACGAGGTCCTCACCGCGCTCGACGGCGAGCAGGCGCTCGAAAAGGCGCGCGCGGAGCGGCCGGACCTCATCGTGCTCGACATCATGATGCCCAAGCTCGACGGCTACGAGACGTGCAAGCGCCTCAAGGCCGACGAGACGACCAAGCACATTCCCGTCATCCTGCTCTCGGCCAAGGGCCGCAACGTCGACCAGAAGGTGGGCTTCGAGGTGGGCGCGGACGACTACATCACCAAGCCCTTCAGCCCGCGCAAGCTGGTCGAGCGCATCAACGCCGTGCTGGGCCAGGGCACGCCCCGCCAGCGCATGCAGGCCTGACGCGCCGAGGCGCGACACCTCCAGGCCCGGACCGGGACCCCGGCTCCGGGCCTTTCGCTTGCCCTCGGCTCGAGCGACGCGGCGATCGTCGACCCGCTTGCTCGAGCGACTAAGGCTTCCGGGGGGGCTGTCTCGCGAGCGACGCACCCGCGGCTTCGGCGCGCGCCATGCTCGCACGTGACCCGTCGCTCCCTCCCGCTCCCGAGAGTCCCATCCCCGCGCTCTCGCCCGTGCTGTGCGTGGCGCCCGCCTGCGCCCCGCCGGCTGTGGCGAGCATGGCGCCCGCCGCAGCCCCGGGCGCGTCGCTCGAGAAGGGGCCGCGGAAGAACGCGTCCCCCAAACGACGGGCAAGCGAAAGGCCCGGAGCCGGGGAGCCGGT
>JBAIWU010000484.1:0-1559 GCA_037917155.1 Candidatus Eiseniibacteriota bacterium | reverse complement strand
TCCTCGCCAAGGCCGTAGCGGGCGAGGCGGGACGGCCGTTCTTCTCGATGTCGGGCTCCGACTTCGTGGAGATGTTCGTGGGGGTGGGCGCCTCGCGCGTGCGCGATCTGTTCGAGCAGGGGAAGGCGCACGCGCCGTGCATCATCTTCATCGATGAGATCGACGCCGTGGGCCGGCACCGCGGCGCGGGGCTGGGCGGCGGGCACGACGAGCGCGAGCAGACGCTCAACCAGCTGCTCGTGGAGATGGACGGCTTCGAGTCGAACGACGGCGTGATCCTGCTGGCCGCGACGAACCGCCCCGACATCCTCGACCCCGCGCTCTTGCGGCCGGGACGCTTCGACCGCCAGATCGTCGTCGACATGCCCGACGTGAAGGGGCGCGAGCAGATCCTGCGTGTGCACACGCGCAAGATTCCGCTGGCGCAGAGCGTCGATCTCGAGCCGATCGCCAAGGGCACGCCCGGATTGTCCGGCGCAGAACTGTCCAACGTGGTGAATGAGGCAGCGTTGCTCGCGGCGCGGCGCAACAAGCAGGCGGTGGACATGCAGGATCTCGAGGACGCCAAGGACAAGGTGATGCTCGGCCTCGAGCGCAAGAGCATGGTCCTCTCCGAAGAAGAGCGGAAACTCACCGCCTACCACGAGGCGGGGCACGCGCTCGTGAGCCTCTTCGTGCCGGGCGCCGATCCGATCCACAAGGTCACGATCGTGCCGCGCGGCCGCTCGCTCGGCGTGACGCACTGGCTACCGGAGGAGGACCGGCACAACTATACGAAGCAGTTCATCCTCAGCCACCTCGCCACGGCGTACGGCGGGCGGGTCGCCGAGGAGCTGGTGTTCGGTCCCGACAAGGTGACGACCGGAGCGGCGCAGGACATCCAGCAGGCGACCGACATGGCGCGCCGCATGGTGACGCAGTTCGGCATGAGCGACGCCGTGGGACCGATCGCCGTGGGCGACCGCGAGGCAGAGATCTTCCTGGGGCGTGAGGTGGTGCAGCGGCGCGAGATCTCCGAGCACACGGCCGAACTGGTGGATGAAGAGCTGAAGCGCATCCTGGGGACGGCGTTCGAACAGGCTCGGCAGATTCTCGTGGAGCAGCGCGACGCCCTCGATCGCCTGGCCGCGGCCCTGCTCGAGCGCGAGACGCTGGACCGCGAGCAGGTACAGCTGGTCGTCGAGGGCAAGCCGTTGCCGCCGCCCGTGTCGCCTCCCGCGCCGCCGCCGCCGCTGCCGGCCGAGTCGCGCAAGCCTGCGACCCAGCCGCTGCGCGGCCCCGTTCTCGGGAATCCGCCTCCGGAGCCCGCCGGGGCGTGAGGGTCACGGCGCTCGCGACGCACGGCCCCCTTCCGGCGGCGGTGCGCGCGGCGCTCACGGCGCGCGGCTGGGATTCCGAGCGATCCCGCTTCGCCGCGGCCGGTCTCAGCCAGGTCGTCCTGCTCCTCGAAGACATCGACGCGACGGTACGCGAAGCGCTGGTCCGCTGGTCGGCCCGCGCGGGCGTCGACGTGCTCACCGATGAAGGGTGGGCGCTCGTCGCGGGCGGTGCGAGCCGGC
>JBAIWU010000483.1:0-2007 GCA_037917155.1 Candidatus Eiseniibacteriota bacterium | reverse complement strand
ATGCGGTCGCGTTCCCGGGCGCCCCGCCGCGCCGGCGGGCGGCGCGCGCAACCTGCGGCCGCGGCGCGCGCGGCGATTTTCGTGGCACCGGGGCGTGCGGACGCGGGTAGGCTCGGGCAAGGCCGCGATGCGCTCCCCGGGACGAGGAGGACAACATGCACAGCACGCGTTCGTGGTCCCACGCGCCGCACGGCTTCCCCCGGCTGGCCGCCTTCGCCCTGGCGCTGCTCGTGGCGCTGGCCGCATCCGCATCGGCGTCCGAGCTCATCCCGTCGCTCGGCGTCACGAAGCCCGTGAGCGGCGGCGGCGACGCCCAGCTCTACACGGGCATCGCGCTGCGCGACGCGATCGGCCCGCTGCTCATGGGCGAGATCGGCGTGTCGTACCGTAGCGAGTCGCGCTTCAACGACCAGCTCAAGGTGCGCTCGTGGCCGGTCACGGCGTCGCTGTACGTCACGCCCGTGCCGGTCGTCTACGCGGGTGCCGGCGTCGGCTGGTACCAGACGACGTTCGACTACCCGGCCAGCATGCCGACGCTGCAGGACGAGACGAAGCAGCAGTTCGGCGTGCACGTCGGCGGCGGCCTGCAGGTGCCGGTCGGCTTCACGGCGCTCGACCTGAACGGCCGCTACGTCATGATGCGCGACCAGCAGAGCCGGCTCGTGCCCGAGAAGTTCAACCCGGACTTCTGGACGACGTCGCTCGGGCTGGCGTTCAAGTTCTGACGGGTGCGGCCGATCGCGGCATCGCACGTTCGGCTCGGGCGGGATTTTTCCGAACCCTGAGAACACGCGGCACCCGATGCGGTGTCGAATAGGGCATCCGGCTCCACCCTGGCGGGGCCGGAGGTCGCAGCGGGCGGCGCGGGCGCACGCCGCCGGGAACCGGCCGAGGCCGCGAGGCACTCAACGCCAGGAGGACTCCATGCAGTCCAGCCATCCGAAGTCGGTCAGCCTGTTCATGGTCGCCGCCGCGCTGCTGCTCAGCCTGCTCGTCCTGCCTTCGCTCGCGCGGGGCTACGGCCTGACCGGGGTCGGCGGCAGCCTCGGCTACGCCAACCCCGAGGACCTCGACGGCACGGCCGCGCTCGGCGTCCAGGCGGTGCTCGAGCAGCCGGGCACGAGGCTCCACCTCGATCCCAACATGCGGTACTGGAACGTGGACGGCGTGCGGGACGTCGCGCCGAACGTCGACGTCACGTACCACTTCCGGCCCGAGGCGCGATGGACGCCCTACGTCGGCGGCGGCCTCGGCATGAACTTCGTTCACGACCGCCGTCTCGACCACAGCGAGAGCGACCTCGGCGTCAACGCGATCGCGGGCCTGCGCTTCCCGGCCTCGGCGGGGCGCTACTTCGTCGAGGGCCGTTACACGGCCAGCGACGTGAACCAGGTCGCGCTGCTCACCGGCATCACCTTCCCGGCGCGTTGACGCCCACGGCGGCGTCCCTCGCGGGACGACTGCGCGTCACGGAGGGTGAACGGTGACCACGCCGGCACCGCGCGGCCGAGGCCCCGCGCGACGACACGCCGGGGGGGCGCCGATCCGCGCGAGCCCGCGCCGCGGATCGGGCCGCCCCCCGCGTGGCCGCGCACGCACGCCGAAGGGCCGCGCAGGTCCCCATCGAACAGGAGAACTCTCATGACCCGCATCCTCTGGGTGCTCGCCTTCGCGGCCACGCTGGTCGCCGGCGTCGCGCTCGCGCAGACGCAGTCCGGCACCACCGCGCCCTCGGGCACCACGGTTCAGCAGCAACAGATGACGCCGACCACGACCACGCCGGCGTCCACGCCGCCGGCGGGCGGCACGTCGTCCACGACGCCGTCCACGACCACGCCGTCGGGAGGGGCGCGCTCGATGCCGGCGACGGCCAGCCCGATGCCGCTCGTGGGCGCGGCCGGCCTGATCGCGCTGCTCGCGGCGATCGGGCTGTCGCTCCGCCGGCGCGACGCCTGAGCGGTGGCCCGTCACGTCCGGACGTCCGGCGCCCCCACGGCGCCGGGCGTC
>JBAIWU010000482.1:0-1953 GCA_037917155.1 Candidatus Eiseniibacteriota bacterium | reverse complement strand
CCGCCCGTTCAGCAAATCCAGTGCCCGGCGCGCGAGCGATCGTGCGCGTGGAGATCACTTTGCTTTCGTCGTTCAACGTCAGACACAACTGCCCCATCGTGGCGATCGTGATGCGCGCCGCACGTCTCGACGCGGGCGCGCGCGGCGTGTGGCGCCATCGCCGTGCCGAGCGGCGGCGCCGTCGCGCGCACGATCGCGCAGGGCGCGGCGCACCGACGGCGAGCGCAGCCGCGACCGCCGCGGCACCGACGGGATCAGCGTGGTGCGCGGGTTGCAGCGCTTGGCATCATGCGCGCTTCCTCTAGAGTCATGGTCGATCACGATGAGATTCGCCGCTGGGTCGAAGCCCGAGGCGGCTTCCCCGCGCACGTCAAGGCGACGGGCGCAGGCGACGATCCGGGGATCCTGCGGATCGACTACCCCGGCTTCTCCGGCCAGAAGAGCCTCGAGCGGATCTCCTGGGACGAGTGGTTCGATGCGTTCGAGGAGAACGAGCTCGCGTTCCTGTGCCAGGACCGCAAGGACCACCGCGTGAGCCGCTTCTCCAAGCTCATCCGACGCGCGGACGCCGACCAGTCGGGCGACGCTCGTTCGGGCGGCGGACGGGCGAGTGGCGACGGTCGCACCAAGGCCACGGCGGGTCCGCCGTCGGGCCGCGGGCACGGCCCTGCCTCCCGGACCGCCGACGGCGGCGAGGGGCGGTCCGCCGCGGCGGCCCGCGACGTCGACGAGCCGACGCGCCTCCTCAGGGAGCAGCACGACCTGGTCCGCGAGCTCTTCGAGCTCGTGGACCGGGCCGAGGCCGCGCCGCGCGAGCTGTTCGCGAGCCTCGCCGTCCACCTCGAGATCGAGGAGCTCGCGATCTACCCGGTGCTGCGCTCGCTCGACCTGCCGGTCGAGATGTACCGCTCGATCGAGGAGCACCTGCTCGCCAAGCGCCTGATCGCCGACCTGGTGGTCGCCGATCTCGATCCGGAGACCCGCGGCGCCAAGCTCGACCTGCTCCGCCGGGAGGTGCTCGCGCACATCGACGAGGAGGAGCGCGAGATCTTCCCGCGCCTCGAGCAGCGGCTCGACGTCGATCAGCGCGCCGCGCTCGCCCAGGAGCTGGTCGCGACCATGGTGGCCCTGCTCGAGGCGGGCCCCGACTCGCCGGTGGAGCAGGTGCTGTCGCAGACCAGCGAAGCGAGCTGATCGGGCGCGTCGCGCGCCGCCCCACGCCCTCCGATCAGGCCGGCGCCCGCCTCTGCCCATCTGCCGCGCCCGGATCGCCCCACGGCGGCGTCCGCGGGCGCTCCGCGCGTCGAGGCTCCGCGAGAGATCCGCGGGCTGCGCGCGCGCCGCCGCGGTCTGACGCTTGCAGCGCGCGGCGCACGGCGCGCACCGGTCGCGCCGTGCGTTCTCGACGCGACGCATGCCAACGCGTCCGATGGGCAGATGGAGGGATCATGACGCAGGTGACGATGGGCAATGGTGGGGGCTTCCTCGGGCACGCGCAGGAGATGCTCGACACGCATCCAGGCCAGGCGATCTACGACCGCACGGTGCTGCTCGACTGCATCAAGGCGTGCTTCGACTGCGCGCAGGCCTGCGTCGCCTGCGCCGACGCGTGCGTCAGCGAGAGCGAGCCCAAGCGGCTGGCGGGCTGCATCCGGCTGAACCAGGACTGCGCCGACATCTGTGACGCGGCGGGGAAGATCCTCAGCCGTCAGACGACGTTCGATCGAAGCGCGGTGCGGACGGTGGTCCAGGCCTGCGTCACGATCTGTCGCAGCTGCGCCGCCGAGTGCGAGAAGCACGCCGCGATGATGCAGCACTGCCGGGTCTGCGCCGAGGCCTGCCGGTGGTGTGAGCGAACCTGCCAGGCGCGGCTCGCCTAGGCGAACCGCCGCCGATCGCGCGCGCTCCGCTCGACGAGCGTCTGCCAGGCAGACGCCGGATCCGGGCGGGGCG
>JBAIWU010000481.1:0-1538 GCA_037917155.1 Candidatus Eiseniibacteriota bacterium | reverse complement strand
CGGCGCCGGCAAGTCCACCACCATCAACATCCTCACCGGGCTGCTCGCCCCCAGCTCGGGCACGGCCACGGTGCTCGGCATGGACGTGGTGAAGGACGACCTGGCGGTGAAGCGCCGGATCGGCGTGGTGCCCGACGGCCTGCACCTGTTCGACCGCCTCACCGGCGAGGAGCACCTGCGCTTCGTGGGCGAGATCGAGGGCCTCGCGCCCGCCGTGGCGCGCCGCCGCGCGGGCGAGCTGCTCGCGGCGATGGACCTCGCAGATGCGGCGCACAAGCCGATCTCGGGTTACTCGCACGGCATGCGCAAGAAGATCGCGCTGTCGTGCGCGCTCATCCACGAGCCGCGCGTGCTGTTCCTCGACGAGCCGTTCGAGGGCATCGACGCCATCGCGACCCGCGAGATCCGCGACCTGCTGCGGCAGCTCGTCGCCAACCGCCGCGTGACCGTGTTCCTCACCTCGCACGTGCTCGAGGTCGTCGAGCGGCTGTGCACGCACGTGGGCATCATCGCCGCCGGTCGGCTGGTCGCCGAGGGCTCGCTCGACGAGCTGCGGCGCACCGCCGAGGGCGGCACGCGCACGCTCGAGGACCTGTTCCTCGAGAAGGTCGGCGCGCCGCGCGGCGACGCGGGCGCGGGCCTCGACTGGCTCATGCGCGGCGAGAGCGCGTGAAGACGCTCCGGCTGCTGCTGTGGCTGCGCGTGAAGCTCTTCCTGCGCGCCACCTCGCGCGCCGGCCTGGTCGGCGCGGTGCTGCTCAACCTGCTGCTGCTCGTCGCGTTCTCGCCCGTGTGGCTGGGCGGCGCGTTCGGCGCGTGGGCGGGCGTGCGGCGCTACGGCGCCCCGGTCGTGCCGATCGCGTTCGGGCTCGCGCAGTTCTCGTGGCTGGGGCTCGGCATCCTCTCGGGGGCGCTCGGGCGCACGTTCGACCTCGGCCGGCTGCTGCGCTACCCGGTGCGCCCGCGCCTCGTCTTCGGCATCAACGTCGTCGCCTCGCTCCTGAGCCCGGTGCCGCTCATGGCCGTGCCGACGCTCGTCGGCGTGACGCTCGGCGCGCTCGAGCGCTCGGGCCCGGGCGCCGCGGCCGGCGCGGCGCTGGGCGGCCTCATGGTGATGCTCCTCACCGCGACGGCGCTGCAGGTGCTGCTCGCGCTGCTCGACGAGGTGCTGCGCCACGAGCGGGTGCGCTTCATCGCGACCGCGTTCATGACGCTGTTCTTCGTCGGCCTGCAGTTCCTCGTGCGCGTCTCCATGCGGCAGCTTCTCGAGGTCCTGGCGCCGCGGGTGCTCCGCCACGAGCTCACGGTCCCGCAGGCGCTGGCGCTGGGCGGGCGCGTGTTCGCGGGCGTGCCCACCGTGGGCGCCCCGGCCGCCATCGCCGCGGGCGCGATCGCCGGCGCGCCGTGGCTCGTGGCCCTGGGCCTGGCGAGCTCGGCCGCGCTGCTCGCGCTGGGCATCCTGCCCGGCGCGGCGCTCATGCGCTTCACCGTGCGCGGCGGCAGCGCCGCCGGCGAGGGCCGCGCGCGCGCGAACGGCCG
>JBAIWU010000480.1:0-4426 GCA_037917155.1 Candidatus Eiseniibacteriota bacterium | reverse complement strand
TGCCACGCGCCGCGCTGCCCCCTTCCTCAACCACTGCCACCGCTCTTCTCAGTCCGCCCGGACCAGCCGCTGCACCCGGTTCCCGAACGGGGTCGTGAGCCGCACGAAGTAGAGCCCGGCGGGCGCGCGGGCGCCGTCGGTGCCCTCGCCCGTCCAGCGCCACACGTGCTCGCCCGCGGGCAGCGCCTGCTCGAGCCCGGCCACGCGTCGGCCCGCGACGTCGAGCACGTCGAGCCGGGCGGTGGCGTCCGCCGGCAGCGCGAAGCGCAGCTCGGTCGCGCCCCGACTGGGGTTGGGCGCGGGCGGCGCGAGCGCGAGAACGCGCGGCAGCGGCGCGACGCCCGCGAACGCGCTGACGATGGTGAAGTCGGCGGCGCTCGCGACCACGGTCGTGTTCCCCGCCGCGTCGCGCGCGGTCAGGCGCAGGCGCGCGGTCGACGTCGGCAGCTCGGGCACGGCCCACGCGAAGACCCCGGTGTTGGCCAGGCCGGTCGCGATGGCGGTCGGGTACGTGAGGCCGCCATCGGTCGAGAGCGCGAGGTCGACCGCGGTCACCGCGTAGTCGTCGCTCGCGCTCCACAGCACCGACTGCACGGTGCCCGAGGTCCACGACTCGCCGCCGTTCGCCGCGATGAGCGAGGCCACCGGCGGCAGCACGTCCGGCACGTGCGTCGCGACCAGGTTGTCGAGGAGGTACTCGCTGCTGCACGTGCCGCACGGCGGCATCGTGATCTCGACGATGTCGAACGGCGACGCGGGCTGGAACGTGAGCCGGCCCATCGGCATCGTCGAGCCGATGTAGGCGCCGCTCGCCGTGGCCGTGCCGACCGGCGTGCCGCCCACGACGCCGAGGTACGCGGTCAGCGCCACGGGCGACGTGGCTTCCGCCTGGTTGAAGTCCGCTGTGGCGAACGTGAACGACACCTGCGTGAGCGGGTGGTTGAACCGGATGCGGAGCTGGCTGCCGGCCGAGTTCGGATACAGGTAGTTCCCGTGGAACAGGCGCATGACGAACTGGGTCGAGGCGTCGCTCTGCACGGAGAAGGCGCCCGCCTTGGCCTCGAAGTGCGCCGTGACGCCGCCCATGGTCTGGTCCATGGGCGTCGCGCCCATCGTCGGGTAGAGCAAGGGGCTGCCGGTGTCGAAGTCGAAGACGACCGTGCTGGGGTCGGGATCGAAGCGCGCCGTGAGAGCCATGTCCGCGGTGGGCACGAAGCTCCACGACGCCGACGTGCTGAGCGGCGTGCCGAGCCATTCCCAGTCCGTGAATACGAAGCCCGGCAGCGGAGTCGCGCTGACGAGGATGGACTGCCCGGCGTTCACCGTGCCGTCGCCCGCGGTGGTGCCGCCGAAGTCCGGCGAGGGCGCCGTGGTGATCGTCCACGCGTTCGTGAAGTTGGCGACCAGCGTGCGATTCGCGTTCACGGTGAACGCGTACGTGGGGTTCGTGCTCACCGGCACGCCGCCCTCGGTCCAGTCGACGAAGCCGTAGCCCGCGTTCGGCGTGGCCGTGAGCGTCGCGGTCGAGCCGGACGGGTACGCGCCCGCGCCCGACACCGTGCCCGCGCCCGCCGGCGCGACGCCGGCCGCGATCGTGAACGTCGCGCCCGACGTGCCGTAGAGCGACCACGCGAGGTCGCCCGAGAGCGACTGGTAGAGCGTGCCGCCGCCACCCGTGCCGCCGGTCGTGGCGCGGAAGTGCGTGCCGTCCCCGCCGCTGCCGTAGCCCCACGCCCAGCCGGGGTAGCTCGTCGACTGCGCCTCGATCTGCAGCCAGTACTGCGTGCCCGCCGCGAGCGGATAGGGGCTCGCCAGCGTGTAGTCGTAGTCGTACATCGCGTAGCCGCCGAACGTCCCGGCGTACGTCTCGTTCGCCATGCCGCTCACGCTCCACGTGACGAGCGCCGGCTTGGTGACGTCGGGCTGCGTGCCCGCCGGGATGCCCGGGTAGAGCGCGATCTGGAAGCCGGAGATCGTGCCGGCGATCTGGTACATCCCGCGCCAGCGGATCTCGGTCAGCGTCGCGCTGGCGGACGGCGTGAACGCGTCCCAGCAGTACATGTCGCCGTCGAGGCCGTCGGGCGGGTACCAGGCGGACTTGTCGCCGCCGCCGCTCGCGAGCGGCGGCTGGGCGAGGATCAGGCTCTGGGCGGACACGGGCGCGACGAGGGCGCACGCGAGGAGCAGGGCGAGCAGCGGGGCGGATCCGGACCGGGCCATGGGACACTCTCCACGCGTGGGGATGGCGCCGGCCCCATCGGGCCGGCTCCAAGCGTTGGTGTCCCTCGCCGTGGGATGGATCCGCGGAATTGGCGCGGCACGTTGAGGGTGTTGCGACGACAGGTGGGGCCGGACCGAGCACGATACGAGCGATCGCGTGTCAGCTTGCCAAGACCACGGGCCCGGACGACGCGCCCGACGATTGGGCCGCCCCGGCGCGAATCCGCCGGGGCGGCCGCTCGGAGTTCCCGCTACGACTCCCACGGCAGGCCGGGCCTGCCGAAGTGGCCGTAGTTGGTCGTCGCGCGGTAGATCGGCCGCCTCAGGTCGAGTCGGGCGATGATGCGCGCGGGGCTGAAGTCGTACTGCGCCACGTACGCGCCCGCCGCGTCGGCGTCGCCGGTGCCGAACGTCTCGACGTGCACCGACATGGGCGTCGCGTGGCCGATCGCGTACGACACCTGGATCTCGGCGCGGCGCGCGAGCCCGGCGTTGACGACCTGCCGCGCGGCCCAGCGGCAGAAGTACGCGGCGCTGCGGTCGACCTTGCTGGGATCCTTGCCGCTGAACGCGCCGCCGCCGTGCCGCGCGGCGCCGCCGTACGTGTCCACGATGATCTTGCGCCCCGTCACGCCGGCGTCGGCCGAGGGCCCGCCCTGCACGAAGCTGCCGCTCGGGTTCACGATCACGCGGATGTCGGGGCGGAACCACGGGCCCAGCTCGCGCGGCATCAGCCGGCCCGTGACGTACGCGCGGATCTCCTCCTGCGTCGCGCGCTCGGCGTGCTGCGTCGAGACGAGCACGCCGGTCACCTCGCGCGGCCGGCCGTCCTCGTAGCGCACCGAGACCTGCGTCTTGCCGTCGGGGCGGAGCCACGCGGCCGCGCCCGAGCGCCGGTCCTCGGCGAGGCCGCGCGCCAGCCGGTGCGCGAGCAGGATGGGCAGCGGCATGCGCTCGGCGGTCTCGTCCGTGGCGTAGCCGAACATGATCCCCTGGTCGCCGGCGCCCTGCTCGCGCGAGCCGTTCCCGTGGCCGCGGACGGCCGCGTCGATCTCGCGCGCCTGCGCGCTGATCAGGTTCGTCAGCCGCAGCGTGCCGGCGCTGAAGGGCGCGGCCGGGTCGTCGTAGCCGATGCCGCGCACGGTCTCGCGCACGAGGCGCTCGACGTCGACGCTCGCGCGCGACGTGATCTCTCCCGCCAGCACGACCTCGCCGCCCTTGCACAGCGTCTCGACCGCCACGTGGGCGTCGCGGTCCTGCTCGAGGTGGGCGTCGAGGACGGCGTCCGAGATGAGGTCGCAGACCTTGTCCGGGTGACCCTCGGTGACGGATTCGGAGGTGAAGACGAAGCTCGACGGCGTGCGCATGACGTGCATACCTGCTCTCCGGGTAGGCGCGCGGCCTGCTCCGAAGCACGAGACCCCACCTTCCCTTCCGGGGAAAGTGGGGCCGGGCGCGGACGTTTGGTTGCCGGGTGAACGTCGTACCCGGCCGCATCTCCACCGTTGTGGCTGGCACCTCGGGCGCCCGGCCCAGGTTGCCGGACCCGGCGTTCGCCGGGCCGCTCTGGATGCAGGCGCCGATTCTGCCCGTGCACGCGACGGCGCGCAATCGCCGATCGCGCGCCGTCGTCAGGAGGCTGCAAGAACTCGCGGCGCCCGCCGGGCGCTCAGCGATAGTGGCTCTTCAGCGTGCCCCAGCTCGAGTGCAGCGTCGGGGTGGGCGCGCCGCAGTACGTGGCGTACTGGAGCGTCAGCTGGTACGGGTTGAGCGGGTTCACGACCGGCGTGCCGCCCCAGCCGACGAGCGGCTGGCCCGCGCCCGGACCGTCGGGCGCGCGCTGGCCCGGCAGGCCGGCGTTCCAGATCGGCCCGCCGACCGACTGGGGCTCGATCCCGTAGTTGGCCACGGCCACGTAGTAGTTGCCCGGCGGCAGCGGGACGTTGGGCGAGAGGATCAGCTTGTTGCCGGCGCTGCAGGTCTCGTTCGTGGCGATGCCGTTCCCGGCGGCGTCGAACAGGAACAGGTTCGGCCCCTGGATCACGACGCACTGCAGGAAGAGGAGCGGCGACGCGATGGGCGTCGGCCCCGGCAGCTGGAAGCAGTACATGTCGACATCGGTGGGCGAACCGAGGTTGCCGGTGATGGTCGCGAGCGGGCCCGCCCCGAGCGTGGTCTGGGCGGTGCCGACGAGATCGCCGGCGTC
>JBAIWU010000479.1:0-7658 GCA_037917155.1 Candidatus Eiseniibacteriota bacterium | reverse complement strand
CCGATGGCCAGGCCCCACCGGTCGGCCTGCTGGTCGAAGGTGGTCCAGTCACGCATCGACAATCCGGTCGCGCTCGGGTCGTTGCCGTGCAGCACGAGCACGAGCGGCACCCGAGCGCCGGTCGGCGTCGCGCGCGGCAGCCGGATCGCGACGAGCGCCTCGCCCGCGACGTGCCCGCGGAGCCGCCGGGCGAGCGCGTCCGCGCGCGCCCCGGCTTCGGCGTACGTCACGCGGACGCGTTCGGGCCGGCCGGGGCCGGGGGGCACCTCGATCGCGACGGCGTCGGGATACGACCGGGCGGTGCGCTCGAAGACGTGCTGGAGCAGGCTGGGAGCGGCCGCGCGCATGCTCTCGGGGACGGGGGAGATGACCTGACCTCCGTGTCCGGTTCTGGGTTGGCGCTGCTCGACATTGTGCGCCAACCGATCGCCCGCCTCAACGTCAATGCATCGGCGTCGTCACCTCCGACACGTGCGCCGCCTGGCCGGCGGGACGCGCGGGCACCTCGAATGCGCCGTAGCCGACGACCCGCTCGGGCTGTCCCGCGGTGTCGGCCGAGGTGCGCAGGTCGACGAGTCGCACCTCGAGGCCGCGCCGCGACGCGAGCTCGAGCAGCCCGCGCACCGCGGCGGCGCCGCAGGCGTCCTGCTCGCGGACCTCGTTCGCCCGCCGCCCCACGATCGCGTCGGCGGTGCGGCGGTCGCGGGCGTTCGCGATCGCCTGCGTGCAGCCGTGGCTCAGGTCCGAGCTCACGACGAGCAGCGTCTCGGGCGCGCGCCACACCGCGTCGAGCACGTCGGCGACCTCGCCCGGCGAGGCGTCGGCCACGACGATCGGCAGGATGCGCACGTCGCCGAGCACCCGCTGCAGGAACGGCAGCTGGACCTCGAGCGAGTGCTCCTCGACGTGGGCGCGGTCGTCGAGCGAGACGGCCGGGAACGCGAGCGCCCGGCGCCGCAGCTCCGCGTCGAGGGCGAGCACGCCCAGGGGCGTGGCGAAGCCGCTCGCCGAGGGCACCGCGAGGCCGGCGATCGGGACGTAGTGGCACGGCCCGATCAGCACGACGCGCGTGATCCCGCCGCGGCGGGGCGCGACGCGCGCGTAGGCCGCCCCGGCGATCGGGCCGGAGTAGACGTAGCCGGCGTGCGGCGCGACCAGCGCGCCGACGGGCTCGGGGCCCGGCCGGCCGGCCGCCACGAGGCGGTCGACCAGCGCGGCGAGCACCTCGGGCTCCGCGGGGTAGAAGCGGCCCGCCACCGCCGGCGGGCGCACGTACGCGCTCATGGCACCTCCACGCGGCCCAGTCGCACGAATGCCTGCCGCGCGCCCCAGCGCCCCGGCGCGCTCTCGAAGCGGCCCGGGCAGGGGGCGCCGCAGCGGGCGCAGCGCCCGTCCTCGCCCAGCGCCCAGCCGGTGATCGAGTAGCCCTCGCGCGTCACGAGCCGCTCCCCGCACGCGGCGCACCAGGTGCTGGCCGCGTCGCGGTCGGGCACGTTGCCGACGTAGACGTGGCGCAGGCCGTTGCGCCGGGAAATCTCCCGCGCGTGGGTGAGCGTCGCGTGCGGCGTGCGCGGCACGTCCAGCATCGAGCCGGCGGGATGGAACGCGGTCAAGTGGAGCGGCACGTCGCGCCCGAGGTGACCCGCCACCCAGCGGCTCAGCTCGTCGATCTCCGCGTCCGAATCGTTGAGGCCCGGGATGACGAGCGTTGTCAGCTCGAGCCACACGCGCGTCTCGTGCGCGAGGTACTCGAGCGTCTCCAGCACGGGCGCGAGGTGCCCGAGGCTCAGGTGCTGGTAGAAGTCGTCGCGGATCGACTTGAGGTCGACGTTGGCGGCGTCGATGTGCTCGAACATCTCGCGCCGCGCGGCCCCCGAGACGTAGCCGGCGGTGACCGCGACCGTGGCGATCCCGAGCGCCCGGCAGGCCCGGGCCACGTCGACGACGTACTCGAGGAAGATCACGGGCTCGTTGTACGTGAACGCGACGCTGCGGCAGCCGAGGTCGAGCGCCGCGCGCGCGATCACCTCGGGCTCGGCGCTGTCGGCGAGCACGGACTCGTCGTGCGCGCGGCTCAGGTCGGCGTTCTGGCAGTAGCGGCAGGCGAGGTTGCAGCCGATCGTGCCGAACGAGAGCACCGCGGTGCCCGGCAGGAAGTGGTGGAGGGGCTTCTTTTCGATCGGGTCCACGCAGAAGCCGCTCGAGCGGCCCCATGCGGCGAGCACCAGCGTGTCGCCCCGACGGGCGCGGACCCAACAGAAGCCCCTCTGTCCGTCGCGCAGGCGGCACGCCCGCGGGCACACATCGCACTGGAGCCGGCCATCCTCGGCCCGGTGCCAGTGACGCGCCGGAACGGTGGGGCTGGAAGGCACGCCGGAAGCGTACCGCCGCCGCGCGATTCGTCAATCGCCGTGATGCCCGCCGGAGTCCGCGGGGCCTCCCGCCGCGCCGGGCGGGTGTGCGGTCGGGCGCGGTCGATCCCGAGATGCGAGAGCGCTTTCCCTCGCCGCCCGAATGGCCTAGCCTCGGCGCGGCCATCCTCGCCCTTGCCGGTCGCAGTCGCGCGAGGGACCCCCTGCCGGGGCGCCCCCTCATCCACCGAGGACTCGTTACATGACCCAGACGACGGTGAAGCACTCGCAGGGAGCGGCCGCCGCCGGCGGCCCGCACGAGCTGGACGCCCTGCCCATCGCGGGCTTCCAGGGGACGCCCGAGGAGATCGAGCGCCAGTGGTACGAGCAGGTCTACACGGGGCGCGGGGACAGCATGAAGCAGCTGACCCTGCGCGCCGTGCTGATGGGCTCGGTGCTCGGCGGCGTGCTCTCGCTGACGAACCTCTACATCGGCCTCAAGGCCGGCTGGGCGTTCGGCGTCGCGATCACCGCCTGCATCCTGTCGTACTCGATCTGGACCGGGCTCTTGAAGATCCGGGTCGCGCGCACGCCGATGACGATCCTCGAGAACAACTGCATGCAGTCCACCGCCAGCGCCGCCGGGTACTCGACCGGCGGCACGCTCATCTCGGCGTTCGCCGCGTACATGGTCATCAACAACACGACCATGGACGTGCGCCTGATGATGGCGTGGGTGTTCTTCCTCGCGGTGATCGGCGTCACGATGGCGATCCCGATGAAGCGGCAGATGATCAACGTGGAGCAGCTCCGCTTCCCGAGCGGCGTCGCCGCGGCCGAGACGCTGCGCGCCCTGCACTCGACGGGGGAGAAGGGCATGCGCTCGGCCCGGGCGCTCGCGTGGGCGGGCCTCGCGGCCGGCGCGGGCAAGTTCTGGTCCGAGGGCCTCGAGCTCGTCAACAAGAACTTCGCGCCCTTCGAGCTGCAGACGTGGGTGGGGAACATCAACCAGGGCGTCTTCGGCCGCGCGTGGATGGGCCGCACGGTAATGCTCTCGTACGAGCCGCTGTTCATCGCCGCCGGCATGATCACCGGCTGGCGGGTGTGCTGGAGCACGATGCTCGGCAGCGTCTTCGGCTGGATGGTCATGGCGCCGTGGCTGCAGGCGCACGGCTACGTGCCCGCCGAGGGCGGCTACCGCGCGATCGTCACCTGGCTGCTCTGGGGCGGCGTCGCCTGCATGGTCTCCTCGAGCCTGCTCTCGTTCTCGATGCAGTGGAAGACCGCGATGCGCGCGTTCACGGACCTGGGCTCGATGTTCGGCCGGGCGAAGGCCTCGAACGATCCGCTCGGGGCGATCGAGTCGCCCTCGTCGTGGTTCGTCGGCGGCCAGCTCTTCGGCTTCGCGGGCCTGGCGTACCTCGGCCACCTCACGTTCCACATGCCCGTCTGGCAGACGGCGATCGCGGTGCTGCTCTCGTTCGCGCTCGCGCTGGTCGCGAGCCGCGTCACCGGCGAGACCGACACGACGCCCGTCGGCTCGATGGGCAAGATCACGCAGCTCACGTTCGGCCTGATCAGCCCCGGCAACATGAACGTGAACCTGATGAGCGCGAACGTCACCGCCAACAGCGCGAGCTGCGCCGCGGACCTGCTGACCGACCTGAAGAGCGGCTACCTGCTGGGCGCGAACCCGCGCCAGCAGTTCCTCGCGCAGTTCTCGGGCATCTTCATCGGCACCGTCGTCACCGTGCTCTCGTTCCAGCTCCTGGTGCCGCACCCGAGCATGCTGGGCAGCGACCAGTTCCCCGCGCCCGCGATGCAGACGTGGCGCGCCGTTGCGATCGCGCTCTCGCACGGCCTGTCCGGCCTCGAGCCCATCAAGCGCTGGTTCATCTTCTGGGGCGCGCTGGTGGGCATCGTGCTGACCGTGCTGCCGATGGCGTTCCCGAAGCACAAGCACCTGGTCCCCTCGCCCGCCGGCGTCGGCCTCGCGTGGACGTTCCACTGGTACTACGGCTTCCTGATGTTCGCGGGCGGCGGGCTCGGCCTGTTCCTCGAGAAGAAGACGCCCAAGTGGTCCGAGGAGTTCACGTTCCCCGTGGCTTCGGGCTGGATCGCCGGCGAGTCCCTGATGGGCGTCGTGCTCACGATCTGGCAGAACGGCCCCGAGCTGGTGCGCACGATGCTGTCGCGGCACTGACACTTCGCAGGGGCGAGACGCGACGCGGGCCCGCGGTGGATCGCCGCGGGCCGTTCGCGTGGGGCGGGCGCGGGGGTAGGAGCGGCAACTTCGTCACCCGGGCCGCCGCATTCCTCGCCGCCCGGCGGACCCGCCGGCCGCACGCCCCGCCCGACACACTCAACTGGCCGTACGGCCAGTTGGCATGACCTCTTCTGGAACTGGTTCCGGAACCAGTTCGCGCGCGACGCGAGCCACGCGTCGGCGCGCCCGCCGTTCAGGGTGAGGCGGCTGCGGGCCCGGAGGCGGGCAAGGTCTCCTCGACGCGCTGCGGCCAGTGCGCCGGCCAGAACCGCTGCACGGACGCCGCGAACGCGACGAACGCGAGCAGGCCGAGCACGCCGACGACGGCCTCGGCGTAGAGCATGCCCGAGGGCCCCCAGCGGCCGTGGGCCCTGCCGTCGATCAGCGTCATGTACCAGATCGGGAAGTTGGAGAGCGAGGCGAAGAGGCTGAACTTGGTCGCGGCCGCGCCGGTGCCCATGGCCTCGAGCACGAACGCGGTGAAGCCGGCGTACGTGAGCCCGACCACGAAGCCGTAGACGCTGGTCCACACGACGTAGTTGCGCTCGTCGTGCCGCATCGCCGCCATGAGTACGGCCGCGAGCGCCTCGAGCACGCCGAAGAGCGCGTAGGCGCCCTTGCGGTTCATGCGGTCGCAGATCCAGCCGCCGACGAGCGAGCCCACCGCCATGATCACGCCGCCGAGCACGCCGGTGACCAGCGCGACCGCATTGGCCGACGCGTGCCAGTCGCCGGCCACCGCGGACCAGAGGCCCGACGCGGCGCCGGAGCCGATCGGCATGAAGCAGAGCACGAGCGCGAGCAGCCCGAGGCGCGCGCGCGAGAGGTTCCAGATGTCGGCGAGCACGAAGCGCACGCTCTGGAGCGGGCCGTGGCCGTGGCGCACCTCTGGGTCCTCGATCCACAGGATCGGCAGCGCGCACAGCAGGCACAGCACGGCGAGGATCGCGCCGGACATCCACACCGCGGGCAGCCGCTCCGCGAGCAGCAGGCCGAGCCCCCCGCCGATGCCGGTGCCGCCCAGGTTGCCGGCCTGGAACCAGCCGCCCGCGCGGCCCTTCTCGTCCTCGGGCACGTCGTAGGCCATGAGCGCCTGCGTGGACATGCCCATGAACGTGCAGGCCACGTTCGCGACGATCGTAACCAGCGTGAGCACCGGCAGGGCGGCCGCGGTCATGGGCGGGAGCCCGGTCGCGAACACGCCGGCCGCGGTCACCACCGCGCTCAGCACGTACCAGCGCTTCGGCGACAGGGTCACGTCCGCGATCGGCGCCCAGAGGAACTTCCAGAAGTTCGGCACCAGCGGCCAGGCCATGAGCGCCGCGATCGGGCCGACGCCGACGTGGTTCTCCTGGAGCAGGAACGCGATCGCCACCGTGAGGTAGCCGCCCAGCACGCCGAAGGGCGCGATCAGGAACATGAACGCGGACGGGTGCGCGCGTCGGGTCGTGGTCATGATCGGCGCACGGTAGCAGAAGCACGGCCGCGCGGGGCGGCGATGGCGGCGCGCCGGGCAAACGGCGGCGCGGCGTGGCCGGGGCATCGCGTGGCCGGCCCCTGCACGGCAGCCCGCGGTTGCGACGGCGCGGCGCCGATGACAGGATGCGCCCTCGAGCCCGCGCGCCGCGTCCATCCGCGGCGACGGCGCCGAGCCCATGACCGACACCACGCACACCCGGCCCCTCGCGGCGCTCCGGCACCGCAACTTCCGCCTGCTCTGGAGCACGCAGCTCGTCTCGATGGCGGGCTCGATGATGCAGAGCGCGGCGATCCTGTGGCACGTGTCGCTGCTCGTCCGGCCGGAGCACCGCGGCGTGGCGCTGGGCATGGTGGGCCTCGTGCGCGTGCTGCCCGTCGTCGGCTTCTCGCTGGTGGCGGGCGTGTTCGCGGACGCGCACGACCGGCGGCGGCTGCTGCTCGTCACGCAGAGCGGCATGGCGCTCTCGGCGGCGCTGCTCGCGTGGCTGACGTTCGCCGGCATCCGCACGCCGTGGCCGGTCTACGCGCTCGCGGCGGCCGGCTCGGCGTTCGGCGCGTTCGACAACCCGGCGCGCAACGCGCTGATCCCCTCGCTCGTGCCGCGCGAGGACCTGCCGGGCGCGATCAGCCTCAACTCGATCATGTTCCAGGCGGCCTCCGTGCTCGGGCCGGCGCTGGCCGGGCTGGTCATCGCGGGCTGGGGCGTGGGCTGGGCCTATGCTGCGAACGCGGCCTCGTTCCTGTTCGTGATCGGGGCGCTGCTCGCGATGCGCGACCTGCCCGATCGGCCCGAGGGCACCTCGCCCCGCGTCGGCCTGGGCGCGGCGGTCGAGGGGCTCCGCTTCGTGTTCGGGGCGCCGCTCATCCGCTCGACCATGCTGCTCGACTTCTTCGCCACGTTCTTCGCCTCGGCGACGGCGCTGCTGCCGATCTTCGCGCAGGACGTCCTGCACGTGGGCGCGCACGGCTATGGCCTGCTCGCGGCCGCGCCGTCCGTGGGCGCGATCCTCGCCGGCCTCGTCATGGTGCGCGCGGTGCACCGCATCGAGCGCCGAGGCCCGGTGCTCCTGTGGGCCGTGGTGGCCTACGGCGTCGCGACCGTGGCGTTCGGCGTCTCGCGCTGGTTCACGCTGACGTTCCTCTGCCTCGCGCTCAGCGGCGCCGCGGACACGGTGAGCATGGTCATCCGGCAGGTCGTCCGGCAGCTCACGACCCCCGACCACATCCGCGGGCGCATGACGAGCGTCAACATGGTCTTCTTCATGGGCGGCCCGCAGCTCGGCGAGCTCGAGGCGGGGCTCGTCGCGGGCGCGTGGGGCGCGCCGTTCTCGGTCATCTCGGGCGGCATTGGCTGCCTGCTCGCCGTGGCCTGGGTCGCGGCGCGCACGCCGGAGCTTCGCGCCTACCGCCGCTCGACGCCGCTGCTCGCGGATGCGGACGGCGGCGCGTCGGCCGCGGCCCCCTGAGGGCCGGCGGCGATCAGCGCCCGCGCGCGGCGCTCGAGGCGGGCTCGGGCCTGGGTGCGTCGGCGGCCAGGCCGGCGCCGTCGGGCACGACCGACG
>JBAIWU010000478.1:0-2432 GCA_037917155.1 Candidatus Eiseniibacteriota bacterium | reverse complement strand
GATGAGCCGCCGCCCGCTTCTCGTTGGCGGCTCCGGTCGCCCGCACGGCTCGTCGTGGGAACCGGCGGGCACCCGGATGCATCGCTTGTCCCGAAACCTCGAATGACTCAGAATGCCTCCACTCGTCATCTGAGAGGCATACAGGGTCTTTCAAGGGCGTATTCGGGAAGGGTCCTCATGGAAACGCTGAACGTGGAGGAGGCTGCCGCGCTGCTGCGGCTGAACGTCAAGCGTGTGCAGGGGCTCGCCCGTGCGGGCAAGTTGCCCGCGTCGCGCGTGGGCCGGCGGTGGCTCTTCCGCCGGCAGGACCTGGAGGCGCTGCTGGGTCGGCCCGCGGCTGCGCCCGGCGCCTCTGCCGGGCTGACACTTAGCGCGCGCAACCGGCTGCGCGGGCGCGTCGCACGCATCACGGTGGAGGGCCTCATGGCCGAGGTGTGCCTGCGCGTCGCCGACCAGGACCTCGTGGCGGTCATCACGCGCTCGTCGGTGGAGCGGCTCGGGCTGGAGGTGGGCGACGAGGCGTTCGCGGTGATCAAGTCGACCGAGGTGATCGTCGGCAAGGAAGGCGTCGAGCCGTGACGCGGCGTCCCGCCCTCGTCCTCTCGCTTCTCGCAGCCTTTCTCGGAGGCGGCGCGATCACGCCCCTCGACGCGGAGGCGGCCTCGCCCCCGCGCGCGACGACGCTGCACGTGTTCGCGGCCGCCTCGCTCGCGGACGCGTTCGGCGACCTGGCCCGACGGCTCGAACAACAGCGTCCGGGGCTCGCCGTGCGCGTCGACCTCGGGGGCTCGCAGGCGCTCGCGATGCAGATCGAGCAGGGCGCGTCCGCCGACGTGTTCGCATCCGCCGACGATCGTTGGATGGACCACGTGCGCGACCTCGGGCTGCTCCAGGGCGAGAGCGCGATCTTCGCGCGCAACCGCCTCGTCGTGATCGTGCCCCGCGCGAACCCCGCGCGCATCCGGCGGCTGCAGGATCTCGCGCGGGCCGGCGTCAAGCTCGTCCTCGGGGCCGACGCCGTTCCCGTGGGCCGTTACGCCCGGCTCGCGCTGCGGAACCTCGCGCGGGATCCGGCGCTCGGCGCCGACTTCGCCGAGCACGCCCTGCGAAACGTGGTGTCCGAGGAGGAGAACGTGAAGTCGGTCGTCGGCAAGGTGCAGCTCGGCGAGGCCGACGCCGGCATCGTCTACCGCTCCGACGTGACGCCCGGCGTCGCGCCCGACCTCGAGGTGATCGACGTGCCGGCGGACGCCGACGTCGTCGCCTCCTACCCCATCGCGCGCCTCAAGGCCGGGCGCGAGCCCGGTGCGGCCCGCGCCTTCGTGGACCTCGTGCTCTCGAGCGAGGGCCAGCAGGTGCTCGCGCGGCACGGGTTCCTGCCGGCGGCGGAGACGCGCCGCTGATGGCGGGCCCGCGCCCGGACGCCGGCCGGTGGGGCTCCGCGACGCGGGTCGCGACGCTCGCCGCGTGCCTCGTGCTGCTCGCGTTCCTCGCGCTGCCCTTCGTGGCGCTGCTGCTGCGGGTCTCGCCCGCCCGGCTCGTGGCGCGGCTGGGCGAGCCCGTCGTGCTCGAGGCGCTGCGCCTGAGCCTGGTCACCAGCGTCGCGGCGACGGCCGTCGTCGTGCTGCTGGGCCTGCCGCTCGCCTACGTGCTCGCGACGCGCACGTTCCCGGGCAAGCGCGTCCTCGAGGTGCTCGTCGACCTCCCGATGGTGCTGCCCCCCACCGTCGCGGGCTTCGCGCTGCTCATGGCGTTCGGGCGCATGGGGCTCGCCGGCCGCGCGCTCGCGGCGATGGGCGTCTCGGTGCCGTTCACGACCGCCGGCGTGGTGGTCGCGCAGGTGTTCATGGCCGTGCCGTTCTTCGTCGGCCCCGCGCGCGCCGGCATCGCCGGCGTGGACCGCCGGCTGCTCGACGCCGCGGCGACGCTGCGCGCGCCCGAGCGCGTCACGTTCATCCGCGTCGTGCTGCCGCTCGCGGCGCCCTCGATCGCGTCCGGGCTGGCCATGAGCGGGGCGCGCGCGCTCGGGGAGTTCGGCGCCACGATCACGTTCGCGGGCAACCTGCCGGGCACGACGCAGACGATGCCGCTCGCGGTCTACGTCGCGCTGCAGTCGAACCTCGACGCGGCGGTCGTGCTCTCGGTGCTGCTGCTCGCCATGGCCTTCGGCCTGCTGCTCGGCCTGCGCTCCGCGCCGGCCGGCTGGGCCTGGAATCGCTCCCGTGCTGAGCGTCCGGTCGGCTAAGCGCCTCGGCGCGTTCGAGCTCGACGTCGCGCTCGAGGTCGGGCCGCGCTCGGTCATGGCGATCGTCGGCGAGAGCGGCTCCGGCAAGACGACGCTGCTGCGGCTCGTCGCGGGGCTGGCGACGCCGGACCGGGGCCGCATCGAGGTGGACGGGGACGCGTGGTACGACGACGCCGCCGGCGTGGCG
>JBAIWU010000477.1:0-7224 GCA_037917155.1 Candidatus Eiseniibacteriota bacterium | reverse complement strand
CGCGTCCGCCCCGGGGGATGAAGGCGGCCGCTTACCGGCTCACGACCACACGGCGCACCCAGGCCACGCCGAGCGCCTCCGCGCGCACGAAGTAGACGCCGGGCGCCACGCGCCCGCCCGTCTCGTCGCGGAGGTCCCACACGACCTCGCCCGGGCCCGCCGCGCGCACGCCGTCCTCGAGCGTCCGCACGCGCCGCCCGCCGACGTCCATCGCCTCGACCCGCACGCGGCCCGCGGACGGCAGCGTGATCGCGAACCGCGCGGCCGCCAGTGCCGGGTTGGGCCGCGGGCCGCTGAACGCGAGCCCCGGCGTGACCGGATCGGCGGCCGCATAGGAGGGCGATTCGTAGGCCACGTTCGAGATCGCCGACCAGTTGTACGCGGCGTCGCGCGTGCGCATCGCGAAGTAGTAGCCCGTGCCCGTCCAGAGGTTGGTCACCGTGAACGAGTCCCGGGTGCCGGGCGTGCCGGGAGCCTGGACACCCTTCGCGGCCGGCGCGCTGGCGAAGTTGGCGGGCGTGATCGGCGCCGTCGAGTAGCGGATGTCGTAGGCCGCCGCCAGGCCGGTCATCCCGTCGTTGCCCGGCGTCGTCCAGCGGAGCTTCACCGAGGTGGTCACCCCGGATGCCGCGTGCGCGTGCACCAGTCCCGCTGCCAGGATCGTCATGAGTCCCGCCGTCCGTCGAAGTAGTGACGTCTGCATGTGTCCACGCCGGCCGCGTCCCGCGCGGCCGGTTCCGTCCTCGGCCTGAGGTGTCCCCGGACTTCCCTGCCCCGGGGGCGCCGCGAACGGACCGACACCGGTAGCCTTGCCCAGCCCGCCCGTCAGGCGGGATCGCCTCGCGAGCACCTTGTGCGCGTGAAGGGGCCGGGGAGGTCCCCTCGGTGCCCGAGGGACGAGGCGCCGATGAGCATGGCAATCGTCGGGCCATCTCCGCGCGATTCGCGCAATACCGCCAAGTGACGGCGGGTGCGTCGGGTGGCGCGCGATCCATGACGTTCCGTTCACGCCATGACAGCGCGGAGCGTCGACGTGCGACGCAACGGGGCGTCCGCGCGTCGCACCCCGCGCCCGGATGACGCACCTCCGTTCTTGGCCCGCGTCGGCGCAACGTCTAGTGTGGGCGCGCCGCACGTCGAGTCGCGAGATCCGAATCCATCCATCGGAGGCCGCGCATGCTGAACCCCGGCACGCGACTGGGGCCGTACGAGATCGTCGCTCCGCTCGGCGCGGGCGGCATGGGAGAGGTCTACCGGGCGCGCGACACGCGCCTGGGGCGCGACGTCGCCGTCAAGGTGCTGCCGCACCACCTCTCGGACAACGCCGAGGTGCGCGCGCGCTTCGAGCGCGAGGCGCGCACGGTCTCGGGGCTCAACCACCCGAACATCTGCGCGCTGTTCGACGTGGGCCGCGAGGGCGCGACCGACTACATCGTGATGGAACTCGTCGAGGGCGAGACGCTGGCGCGCCGCCTCGCGCGGGGGCCGCTCGCCACGCACGAGCTGTTCCGCACCGGCGCGCAGATCGCCGACGCGCTCGACCGCGCGCACCGCGCCGGCGTGATCCATCGCGACCTCAAGCCCGCGAACGTCATGCTCGCGCGCGGCGGCGCCAAGCTCATGGACTTCGGCCTGGCGCGCGCGACCGGGCTGGCGCCGACGGGCGGCGTCGCGGGCGCGACGCTCACGCAGTCGCCGACCATGGCGCAGCCGCTCACGGCCGAGGGCACGATCGTCGGCACGTTCCAGTACATGGCCCCCGAGCAGCTCGAGGGGCGCGAGACCGACGCGCGCAGCGACCTGTGGGCGTTCGGGGTCATGCTCTACGAGATGGCGACCGGTAAGCGGCCGTTCGAGGGCCGCAGCCAGGCCTCGCTCATCGGCTCGATCATGAACGCGCAGCCGGTGCCCATGTCGCAGCTCGCGCCGCTCGCGCCGCCGGCGCTCGAGCGGCTCGTCGCCGCCTGCCTCGCCAAGGATCCCGACGAGCGCATCCAGACGGCGCACGACGCGAAGCTGCAGCTCGAGTGGAGCGCCGCCGAGGCCTCGGGCGCCTCGCCGACGCCCGCGCTCGCGCGGTCCCGCCGCTCCGGCGGGGCGCGGCTGGCGTGGGCCGTCGCGGCGGCGCTCGCGCTCGTCGGCGCGGCGCTCGGCGTCGCGCTGGTCGTGCGCGTGCCGCGCGGGCTTGGGCTGCTGCGCGTCGCCATGACGCCACCGCCCGGCGTCACGATCGACGACGAGGATCTCCACACCGCCATCTCGCCCGACGGCGGGCGCATCGTGTTCGTGGGCACGGACTCGAGCGGCGTCTCGCAGCTCTGGCTTCGCGACCTCGCGAGCCCCGCGGCGACCCCGCTGCCGGGCACGGTCGGGGCGTTCCTGCCGTTCTGGTCGCCCGACAGCCGGCTGGTCGCGTTCTTCGCGCAGGGCAAGCTCCAGAAGATCGACCTCGCGAGCAAGACGGTCGAGCTCGTCTGCGCCGCGCCCGACGGCCGCGGCGGGGCGTGGAACCGCGCCGGTACGATCGTGTTCGCGCCTGCCTCGACGGGCGGCCTCTCTTCCGTGCCGGCCTCGGGCGGCGACCCGCACCCGCTCGCGCAGCCGGACTCCGCCCGGGGCGAGCACGCGTTCCGCTTCCCGAGCTTCCTGCCGGACGGCGAGCACTTCCTGTTCGCCGTCCTGTCCGACCGGCCGGGCTTCGAATGCCGCATCGGCTCGCTGCACGAGCACGGCTCGCAGCACCTGCTCGACGTCGACGGCGCGGCGGTCTACGCGGCACCGGGGCACATCATGTACAACCGGAGCGGAGTGCTCGTCGTCCAGCACTTCGACACGCGCGCGCGCCGGCTGACCGGCGCCGCGATCGCCGTCAGCCCCTCGCCGGGTGTGTCGCGCTACAGCGCCGGGCCGCCCGGCTCGGTCTCGGCCACCGGCGTGATCGCGCAGCGCAACCAGGCCACGCCGCCCTACGGGCTCGCGTGGTACGACCGCGAGGGGCGCCGGATCGGCACTGTGCCGATGCCCGCGGATGCATTCGTGGCGCTCTCGCTGGCGCCCGACGACGCGCACGCGGCGCTCGTCCACGCCACGCCGAGCGGCGACGCCGACATCTGGTCCGTCGAGCTCGCGCGCGGGCTCACGGCCCGCATGACGACCGACCTCGTCGGCTGCGAGCGCCCCATCTGGTCGCCCGACGGCCGGATGATCTACTTCTCGTGTTTCGTCGGCGGCCACCGCGACATCATGCGGGTCGCCGCGGCCGGCGAGGGCCGGCCCGAGAGCTACTGGAAGGGCCGGGACATGTTCGCGGACCCGCTCGCGTGGTTCCGTGACGGGCGCACGCTGGTCACGCGCGACCTCGATCCGGCCACCGGCGAGGACATCTGGGCCATCCACGACGACCAGGGGCGCAAGCGCACGCCCGTGCTGACGTCGCGGTTCCACGAGGAGGACGCGAGCCCCTCGCCCGACGGCCGCTGGATCGCGTACCGCTCCGACGAGTCGGGCCGCGACGAGCTCTACGTGCAGTCCTATCCGGACCCCTCGACCAAGGTGCGGATCTCCGCCGACGGTGCGGGCACGGGACCGCGGTCCAACACCGGACGGCCGTACTGGCGGCGCGACGGCCGCGAGCTCGTGTACGTCTCCGGCGACGGCGTCTCGGTGATGTCGGTGCCGATCGAGCCCGGCCCCGGCTTCCGGTTCGGCTCGCCGCGGCTGCTCTTCCGGCTGCCGGCCGGCGCCAGCGAGATCGTGCCCGCCTCCGACTGCCAGCGCTTCCTCCTTCTCGAGCAGCGCGCCAGCGCCGAGACGGGCTCGGTCAAGCTCATCGTCAACTGGCCCGTCGTCGAACGGACGCGCTGATCGGCCATCCCGCGGGCGGGAGGGGGCCCGGGCGAGGGACCGGTTCCGGCCGGGCGGCCGGCACCGCTTCCGGCGCGGGCGCCATCCGACGGCCGCGCGATTCGCATCTCATGGCCGCGCAACGCCTCGCCTGTGAGACAATCGCTGCGCCCTTCGGCGCGGCCGGCCCCGGCGAGACTCGCGGGGACCCGTGATGCCCCGGCGCGCCGGCCACACCACACGGAGGCACTCCGTGCCCCACGAGCCCCGCGACCCCGGCGAGGCCCGGCCGTCCGAGCGCGCGCCGGGATCGTCCGGCGATTCCAGCCTCGAGCAGGACAAGACCATCGACGCGAGCGACGTCCGCTCGGGTTCGGTGGGCACGTCCGGCCCGATTCCCTCGGCGCCCACGGGCGAGCTGCCCGCGGCGATCGGCCGCTACCGCATCCTGCGCAAGCTGGGCGAGGGCGGCATGGGCATCGTCTACGAGGCCGAGCAGGCGGATCCGCGGCGGCACGTCGCGCTCAAGGTGGTCCGCGGCGGCCGCTACGTCGACGCGAACACGATCCGGCTCTTCCGCCGCGAGGCCGAGACGCTGGCGCGCCTGCGCCACCCTCACATCGGCGCCATCTACGAGTCCGGGCACACGGAGGACGGCCAGCACTACTTCGCCATGGAGCTAGTGCTGGGCGACCGCCTCGACGCGTTCCTGGCGCGTCGCCCCAAAGCCGTCACGCACGACGAGCTCCGGTTCCGGCTCGCGCTGTTCCGGCGCATCGCCGACGCGGTGCACTACGCGCACCAGCGCGGCGTCATCCACCGCGACCTCAAGCCCTCCAACATCATCATCTCGCACGACCCCGGCAGCGACTCCAGCGTGACCACGCTCTCGGGCGTGCGCCTGCCCGACGTCAAGATCCTCGACTTCGGTCTCGCGCGGATCACCGAGGGCGACGTGCAGGCGACGCAGGTGACCGAGGTCGGCGTCATCAAGGGCACGCTGCCGTACATGTCCCCCGAGCAGGCGCGCGGCAACGCCGAGGCGATCGACGTGCGCACCGACGTCTACGCGCTGGGCGTGATCCTCTACGAGATGCTCTCGGGCGCGAAGCCGTACGACGTGAGCCGCTCGTCGCTCATCGACGCCGTGCGCGTCATCTGCGAGGAGCCGCCCCGCTCGCTGCGCACGACGATCAGCGGCACGCGCCGGCTCGACCCGGACATCGAGACCGTGGTCGGCAAGGCCCTCGAGAAGGATGCCGACCGGCGCTACGCGAGCGCGGCCGCGATGTCCGAGGACGTCGAGCGCTACCTGGCGTCGCAGCCCATCATGGCGCGGCCGCCGAGCACGCTCTACCAGCTCCGCAAGTTCGCCGCGCGCAACCGCGCGCTCGTCGCCGGCGTCGCGGCGACGTTCGTCGTGCTGGCCGCCGGCGTCGTCGTCAGCACGATGCTCGCCATGCGCGCGACGCGGGCCGAGCGGCTCGCGACCTCGCGCATGGCGCGCGCGGAGTCCGCCGAGGCCCTGGCGCTCTCGCGCCGGCGCGAGGCCGAGCAGGCGCGCACCATGGCCGAGGAGCAGCGCGCGGTCGCGGACTCGCAGACGGCCGTGGCCGTCCTGGAGCGCTCCGTCGCCGCCGCGCAGCGGCACGCCGCGGAGCTGAGCGGCGCCCAGGCGCAGATGGAGGCCGCGAAGGCGGGCGCGATCAACCACTGCCTGCAGGAGATGCTCGCGACGGCCGACCCGTGGGCCGGCGACGCGGGCAAGGTGACGCTCGACGCGGCGCTCGAGCGCGCGCAGACCCGCATCGGGAGCTGGGCCGGAACCGACCCGGAGGTGGACTGCGCCCTGCGCGGCACCATCGCGACCGCGTTCGCGGGCGTCGGGCGATACGCCGAGGCCGAGTCGCTGCTCGCGGGCGGGCTCGACCGGCTCGCCGCGAGCGGCGCGCAGCACCCGGCGCTCGCCGCCGGCCTGCACCGCGAGCTCGGCGCGCTCCTCATGCAGACCTCGCGCTTCGAGCGCGCCGAGCAGGAGTTCCGCCTCGCCCTCGCGAGCCAGGCGCTCGCCGGCCGCGCGGCCGGCGACACGGCCGCGCTGCTCACGAGCCAGCTCGCCGCGGCGATGGCCTACCAGGGGCGCTACGCCGAGGCCGACACGGTGGCGCACGCCGCGCTCGCGCTCGTGCCGTCGGGCCGCGGCGCGACCAGCCTCGCCGCGCCCGAGGTGCTGCGCGCGCGCGCGTACATCCTCTCGCACGGCCGGGGCGACTACGCGGGCGCCGACTCGCTCCTCACGCGCAGCGTCGCGCTGCTCGCGGCGCGAACGGACGACCGCACGGTCGAGGTCGCGGACGCGCTCGAGCAGCAGGCGTCCAACCGCGTCCGCATGGGCGACCTCGCCGGAGCGGACTCGCTCTACCGCGAGGCCGTCGACGCGTGCCGCCGCGTGCTCGGCGAGAACCATCCGCTCGTCGTGAAGGCGCTCGACGTCCAGGCCGGGTTCCTGCGGCGCTCGGGACGCTACGGGCCCACGATCGACGTGCTGCGTGAGATGCTCGCGATCCGCCAGCACGGGCTCGGTTCCGAGAGCGCCCCGGTCGGCCGCACGTGGACGGCGCTCGCGGCCACCTGCACGCAGGCGAACCGGTACCCGGAGGCGGAGGAGGCGTTCACGACCGGCATCGGCATCCTGCGCAGGCGACTCGGCGACCGCCACCCCGACGTGGCCGCCGCGCTCGCGGACTTCTCGGACCTGCGCGTGCGCCAGAACAAGCTCGACGACGCGCTGAAGCTCGCGCGCGAGGCGCTCGCGATCCGCACGGAGCGGCTCGGTCCCGCCGGCACCGCCACGATCGCCTCGCAGGTCGCGCTCGCGAACGTGCTGCGCCTGCGCCGCTCGCACCGCGCGTTCCCGGAGGCCGAGACGCTGCTCCTCTCGGCGCGCACCTCGGCGATCGCGGCGCGCGGCGGAAACGATCCCGGCGCGCTGCGCGCCGCGGAGGGGCTCGCGCTCCTCTACGAGGCCTGGGGCCGACCGCAGGACGCCGCGAAATGGCGCTCGGCGCTGCCCGGGCGCGGGCCGACGTCCGCGTCCGTGCCCGCGTCGCCCTGACCGGGCCTCACGCGACGGCCAGCGCGAGCGCCGCCAGCCACGCCGCGAGCTCCGCGGTGCCGCCCAGGCCCAGCACGGGAATCGCGACCAGCCCCGCGGCGAGCGAGCCGAGACAGCCGCCGAGGAGGTCGGCCGCGTAGAGCGGCCCCGCGCGGGCGCGCTGCTCGGCAGGCGCGCCGTGCGCCGCCACCGCGAACGCGCCCGCGACGAGTCCGCCGCACGCGAGCAGCAGCGCCGAGGCGAGGGGGAGAGCGGCCGGCTGTCTC
>JBAIWU010000476.1:0-3569 GCA_037917155.1 Candidatus Eiseniibacteriota bacterium | reverse complement strand
CGGGCGGTCGAACAGGTCGTCCATGCCGGCCGCGACGCAGCGCTCGCGCTCGACCGGCGCGACGCCCGCGTAGCTCAGGCCGACGATGGGCGTGCGCCACGCGCCGCGCTCGCGGGCACGGATCGCGGTCGTGAAGCGCGCGCCGTCGAGATCCGGCAGGTGGATGTCCACGAGCACGAGGTCCCAGTGCACCTGCTCGATGCGCTCGATCGCCTCGCGTCCGTTCGTCGCCACCTCGACGTGGAAGCCCACGCGGTGGAGCGCGCTCTGCGTGACGAGCTGGTTCACCGCGTCGTCCTCGACGAGCAGGATGCGCACGCGCCCGCGCCGCGCCTCGGCCAGCGAGTGGCGCGTCACGAGCGGCCGCGATTCGCCGGCCGCGGGCTCGGGGCTCGCGGCGAGCTCGGTGAGCGCGTCGAAGAGCTGCGAGGCGTCGAGCGGCTTGACGAGGTAGCCCGCGAAGCCCACCTCGCGCGCGCGCGCCGCGTCGCCCGGGCGGCCGAGCCGCGTCGTCATCACGAGCCGGGTCACGTCGAGCGCGTCGTCGGCGCGCACGGCCGAGGCGAGCGACTCGCCGTCGAGCCCTTCGAGGCCCATGTCGAGCAGCGCCACGCGGAACGGCTTGCCGCTGGCGGCCGCGCCGCGGATGCGGTCGAGCGCCGCCATGCCGTCCTCGGCCTCGACGACGTCGCAGCCCCACGCCGACATCGTCTCGGCGTGGCGGCGCCGGTCGGTCTGGATGCCGTCCGCGACGAGCACGCGCAGGTCGCGCAGCGAGACGCCCGCCGTGGCGGGCGGCACCGCGCCCAGCGCCTGCTTCTCGAACGACAGCCGGAACCAGAAGTCGTAGCCGCCCGCGGGCAGCGCGTCGACGCCGACGAGGCCGCCCATCAGGTGGACGAGCCGGCGCGAGACGGACAGGCCGAGCTCGGGTGTGCCGGCCGCGCGCGCGATGTCCTGGCGCGACATGCCGTGCTCGCGGAAGGCGTTCGCGCGACGCTCGGCGTCCGGGCCCGAACCGGGGTCCGTGACCCGGAACATCAGGGTCACCATCGCGTCGTCCTCGCTCTCGCGCTCCATGCGGATCTCGACCCGCCCCGTCTTGGCGTAGCGGATCGCGTTGCTGCCGAGGTTCAGGAGCACCTGCCGCAGCCGGCCGGGGTCGCCCTTGAGGCGCGAGGGCACGAGCGGCTCGACGCGCAGGTCGAGCTCGACGCCGCGGGCCTCCGCCTGCGGCGTGAGCACGCCGCGCACCTGCTGCGCGGTCACGCGCAGGTCGAACTCGATGCTCTCGATCGCCATGCGGCCCGTCTCGAGCTGCGCGTGGTCGTACGCGTCGCCGACCAGGTGCATGAGCGTCTGGCTCGCGCCCTGGATGATCTCGACGTAGCGCCGCTGCTCGGCCGAGAGCTGCGAATCGTGCAGGAGCGCCGCGGTGCTGAACACGGCGTCCATCGGCGGCCGCAGCTCCTGGCTCAGCGTGGCGAGCACCTCGTGCTTGAGGCGGTCGTCCTCGCGCGCCTCGTCGAGCTGGAGCTGCAGCTCGCGCACGCGCGCCTCGAGCATCGAGATCGCGTCCGGGCTCGCCGGCGCCCCCGCGGGAGCGGCCGCCGGCTGCGGAGCCGCCGCCTGCTGCGCCACCGGGACCGGCGCGGGCGCCGCCGGCGCGGCCGCGGCCTCGTGGGCGACGCCCACGAAGTAGCGCTCGCCGTCCGCCCGCTCGTAGAGGTTCACGCGCGCTTCGAGCACGAGCGTCGTCGCGTCCTGGCGCAGGAGCGAGTACCTGGCGGCGACCTGCGTGCCCGGGCGCCGGAGCTGGCGCCGGAACGCGCGCACGAGGCGCAGGCGGTCGGGCTCGGATACGACCTGCGTGGCGACGCGCCCGATGAGGTGGCCGGGCGCGTGACCCGTCAACGCCTCGAACCTCGACGACACCCACACGAACCGGCCTTCCGTGTCGCAGCAGAAGATCAGGTCGGGAGCGGATTCGAGCACTTCCCGGAGCCCGATGACCGGCACGAAGGCCGGGTGGGCGCCGGGGGAGGACATCGAGGGGTCACGCATGGTACGCCTCAGGGTCTCCTTGACTCGTCGTCCTTGACGACTCCTTCGCGGAATCGAGCGCGGGGGATGCCGCCTCATGTATCGGCCCGGGCGAATGCCGTCTTGAGCGACCCGTCTCCCGACGACCGGGGGGATCCGCGCCGCGCGGGAAAGGGCCGGCGGCGGCCGCGAGGGAAGCGCTCGCGCGCTCCGCGCAGGCCCGCTAGGCTGCGCGGCTCCATGGTGCCCGATCCCGCTCCCCCGCCGCCCCGGTCCCTGTCGCTGCGCGACGTCGCGCGGACGTGGGCCCCGCTCGCCGCGAGCTGGCTGCTCATGGGCCTCGAGCTGCCCGCCGTGAGCGCGTTCATGGCCCGGCTGCCGCAGCCGACCGTGAGCCTCGCCGCCTACGGCGGGGTCGTGTTCCCGATCGCGATGTTCTTCGAGTCGCCCATCATCATGCTGCTCGCGGCCTCGACCGCGGTCGTGCGCGACCGGAACAGCGAGCGCCTCGTGACGCACTTCATGTTCGTCGTCGCGGGCACGCTCGTGGGCCTGCACGCGCTCGTCGCCTTCACGCCGCTCTACGACGTGCTCGTCGGGCGCGTGCTCGCCGTGCCGCCCGAGGTGCGCGGGCCCGCGCGCGTCGGCCTGCGCATCATGCTGCCGTGGGTGATCTCGATCGCCTACAGGCGCACGCAGCAGGGCCTGCTCATCCGCACGGGACGCCCGCGCGCGGTGACCATCGGCACCATGGTGCGGCTCGGCGTCGGCGTGCTCGTGCTGGGGGCCGGACTGGCGTGGCGGCGCCAGCCGGGCATCGTCGTCGGCACCGCCGCGGTCGCGTGCGCGGTGCTCGCCGAGGCGGCGTACGCGGGCATCGCGGCGCGGCCGGCGCGCCGCGAGCTGCGCGCCGCGCCGCCCGAGGCGCTGCCGCTCACGCTGCGCGCGTTCCTGCGCTTCTACCTGCCGCTCATGGCGACGCCGCTCATCAATTTCTTCGCGATGCCCCTGGGCTCGGCCGCCATGAGCCGCATGCCGCGCGCGCTCGACTCGCTGGCCGTGTGGCCGGTGCTGAGCGGCGCGGCGTTCACCATGCGCAGCCTCGGCTTCGCCTACAACGAGGTCGTGGTCGCGACGCTCGACCGGCCGCACCCGGTGCCGGCGCTGAGGCGCTTCGCGCTGCTGCTCTCGATCGGCGCGAGCGGCGTGCTCGTCCTCACCGCTGCGACCCCGGCGGGACTCGCGTGGTTCGGGCGCGTGTCGGCGCTGCCCGCCGCGCTGCTGCCGCTCGCGACGGGCGCGCTGTGGTGGGTCGCGCTCACGCCCGCGGCGAGCGCGTGGCAGAGCTACTGGCAGGGCGCCCTCGTCCACAGTCGCAACACGCGCGGCGTGACCGAGTCGGTGGTCGCGACGCTGGCCGTGACCGTGCTCGTGCTGTGGGCGGGCGTGCGCGTGCAGGGGCCGCCCGGGCTCGACTTCGCCGCGGCGGGGCTGCTCGCCGGCGGCATCGCGCAGGCGGCGTGGCT
>JBAIWU010000475.1:0-5678 GCA_037917155.1 Candidatus Eiseniibacteriota bacterium | reverse complement strand
CATGGATGGGGTCGTCCGCCGCGCGGGGGCCGGAACGGAACGTGCGGCAGCGAGGCGGTGGACGAGTCCACGTGACGCGGGCCGGAACCCGCGCCTCCGCAGTGCGCCGTGCCCTGGAACCCGAGGGATGAGCCGGGGCGCGACCGATCGGTATTCCCCCCGTGCGCCTCGAACTGCTGGCTCCGCACCCCGTGGCCGCGAATGCTGGAACGGCCGCACCCGCGACCGGTGTAGCACCGGACGCGTCGCCGCTTCCTGGCGATGCGGCGGAGCGCGGGGCGCGCGCGCGGTTCCGGTGGCGGATCGTCCTGCCGGTGCTGCTCGCCAGCCTCACGCTCCTCGGGCAGGGCGAGCGGTCGTGGGTGGACCCGCGCTTCCGCTCCCCGAGCGCGACGCTGCTCACCTACTGGGAGGCCATGCGGGAAGGGGACGCCGACCTGGCGTTCGATTGCTTCACGACCCGGCAGGACGACCAGCCGCTGCCGGGCGCGCTCTGGTTCATGCCCCCGACCGACGCGCTGTGGCTCGACGGCTTCCAGTCGCTGCCCGTCACCGCGGGGCGCGTCATGGTGCGGTACGAGGTGCACTACAGGCCGAGCGGCTCCGGCGAGGAGCGCATGTTCAAGACGGGCAGCGAGCTCGTGCGCGAGCAGGGCGAATGGCGCATCGCGCAGCCCCTCGGCAAGGCGAGCATGCCGGAGTGGACCGGCGAGTCCCGACCGGTTGACATCTGACGAGGCGGCCTCCTAGCCTGCACCCTTCACGGTCCGCACGACGCGGCGCCGGTTTCGTCCCGAGGATCCCGTCCATGCACCCTCGCCGTTCGCTGCTGGCTGCCGCGACCCTGGTGCTCGCGCTCGCATCGCCGGCGGCCGCCACCAAGTACGCCGGCGAGTTCATGAAGATTCCCGTGGGGGCGCGCGCCGTGGGGATGGGCGGCGCCTTCACCGCGGTGTGCGACGACGCGACGGCGCCCTACTGGAATCCCGCGGGCATGGTCTTCCTGCCGTACCGCGAGGCGTTCCTGCAGCACGCGGAGCAGTTCGGCAACCTCGTCAACCACAACTTCGGTGCGTACGTCATGCCGCTGCGCGCGCCGGCGAAGCAGCGCGCGGCGCTGGGCGTGAGCGCGACGTGGGTCGGCGTGAGCGACATCCCGATCACGCCGCGGCCGGGCGGACTCAAGCCGGGCGACTGGCTCGACTACGGCGCGGACAACGATCCGCTCACGAACGATCCCGGCCAGGCGAACGGCAAGTGGGACCCGGGGGAGCGGCTGCTGCTGTCGCCCGAGGACCTCTACATGGCGAGCAGCAACGACCTCGCCATGAGCGTCGCGTACGCGCGCCAGCGCGGCACGCGGCTCTGCTACGCGGGCGCGCTCAAGTTCGTGCGCCAGAGCATCCCCGACACGACGTTCGGCCAGCACGTCACGTCGTTCGGCGCCGGCCTCGACGCGGGCATGCTCTACATGGTCTCGGACGCGGTGACGCTCGGCGCGGTCGTGCACGACCTGACGACGACGTACATCAGCTGGAGCGACGGCGTGCGCGAGTTCGTCTCGCCCACGCTCACGACGGGCGCGGCATTCAACTTCTCGCCGGCTGAGCGCCATGCGCTCACGATCGCGTCGGACCTCGCGTGGAACTTCGAGGACCGCACCTTCGACGGCCAGATCCGCATGGGCGCCGTGAACGCCGACCTCCACCTCGGGGCCGAGTACTGGTACCGAAGCACGCTCGCGCTGCGGGCCGGCATCGCGGCGAAGGACCTCGACTTCGGGCTGGGCGTGCGCTACCGCCACTTCGGCGCCGACTACGCCGCGTCGCTCAACCGCTTCTTCGCGGCGAGCGACCCGCAGTTCCCCGACGACAAGAACCTCGACGCCACGCACCTGGTATCGCTCTCGATGAGCTGGTGAGCGGACCGGGCCGGCGCGCGGGCGCGCTCCCCTCGGCGGGGGCGCGCCCGCGCGCATTCCCGCGCCCCGCGCGGCGGCGCGCGTCTTGACCGCGTCCGGGCCGCTCCGTAGTGTGCCGCCGATACCCATTCCGCGTGGTCCGGACCGGCACGAGGGCAGCATGCGCAACGTGATGGCGCTCATCCTCTCGGGGGGCGGCGGCGAGCGGCTCGGGGTGCTGAGCGCCGAGCGCGCCGTGAGTGCCCTGCCGTTCGGCGGCAAGTACCGCGTCATCGACTTCTCGCTGAGCAACTGCTGCCACTCCGGCATCGGCCACGTCGGCGTGCTCGCACAGCACGCGCCCGCCTCGCTCAACGACCACATCGGCGCCGGCCGGCCCTGGGACCTCGACCGCCGCCAGGGCGGCGTCGTGATCCTGCAGCCGTTCCAGACGCGCAGCCATGCGGGCTGGTACCGCGGCACCGCGGACGCGATCACGCAGAACTGGGACTACCTCGAGGAGCGCCGGCCCGACCGCGTGCTCGTGCTCTCGGGCGACCACGTCTACCGGATGGACTACCGCGCGCTCTTCCTCGCGCACGAGCAGCGCGGCGCCTCGGTGACGCTCGCGGTCACGCGGGTGCCGGCGGACCAGACGCGCCGGTTCGGCATGGTGACGATGGACCGCGGCGGCCGCGTCCGCACGCTCGAGGAGAAGCCCGAGCGCAGCGCCGCCTCACACGCCTCGATGGGCATCTACGTGTTCGAGTTCGACGTGCTGCGCGAGATGCTGCGCAGCCGGCCCGTCGACCTCGTGCTCGACGTGCTGCGCCCGCTCGTCGATGCGGGCGAGCGCGTGTACGCGCACGAGTTCAACGGCTTCTGGGAGGACGTGGGCACGGTCGCCTCGTACTACCGCGCCAACCTCGAGCTCGTGCAGCCCGAACCGCGCCTGCAGCTCCACGACTCGCGCTGGCCCATCCTGACGCGCGACGAGGAGCGGCCGGCCGTGCTGCTCTCCGGCGACGCCTCGGTCGAGGACAGCCTGGTCGCGAACGGCTGCGTCATCGAGGGCCGCGTCGAGCGCTCGATCCTGTTCGCCGGCGTGCGCGTGGGGCCGGGCGCGGCGGTGCGCGACGCGGTCGTCATGGCCGACGTCGTCATCGACGGCGGCGCGCGGGTCAACCGTGCGATCCTCGACAAGTACGCGCGGGTGGGCGAGGGCGCGGTGGTGGGCGACGGCGACGAGCCCGGGCCGCCCGACCTGCAGTGGCTCGCGGGCCTCGTGCTGGTGGGCAAGGACGCATGGGTGCCGCCGGGCGGCCGCGTCATGCGGCCGGCGTCGATCGGCGTCGGCGGCCGCTACGAGGACTTCATCGACGGCGTGCTGCCCTCCGGCTCTGTCGTGGGCAACCGGCGCTGGTACGAGGAGCTGCGATGACCACGCGCTACGCCTACATCCTCGCCGGCGGCCTCGGGAGCCGGCTCTGCCTGCTGTCGGAGCGGCGTGCCAAGCCGGCGGTGCCGTTCGGCGGCAAGTACCGCATCATCGACTTCACGCTCTCGAACTGCGTCAACTCGGGCATCTTCGACATCGGCGTGCTGACGCAGTACCGGCCGACGTCGCTCAACGAGCACATCGGGATCGGGCGGCCGTGGGACCTCGATCGCTCGCACGGCGGCGTGCAGCTCCTGCAGCCCGCACCCGGCACCGCGCCGAGCGACTGGTACCAGGGCACCGCGGACGCGATCTACCAGAACCTGATGCACCTCAAGCGCCGGCGCGGCGACGAGGTGCTGATCCTCTCGGGCGACCACATCTACAAGATGGACTACAACGTGCTGTACGCGTTCCACCGCGCGAACCACGCGTCCGTGACGGTCGCGGTCACCGAGGTGCCCGAGAAGGACGTGAGCCAGTTCGGCATCATGGAGACGGAGCCGAACGGGCGCATCACGGCGTTCAAGGAGAAGCCGCGCGGCCCGGTGTCGTCGCGCCTCGCGTCGATGGGCGTCTACCTCTTCGACCGCGACACGCTGATCCGGCTGCTCGTCGAGGACGCGGGGATCGCCGGATCGACCCACGACTTCGGCAAGGACATCCTGCCGCGCCTCGTCGCGCGCGGCGCGGGCGTGTTCGCGTACCGCTTCCCGGACTACTGGCAGGACGTGGGCACGCTCGATTCCTACTACGAGGCGAACCTCGCGTTCCTCGGCGAGCGCCCGCCGCTCGACCTGCACGACCCGGCGTGGATCATCCACACGCAGAGCGCGGACCGGCCTCCGGTGCGCTTCATCCACGGCGCCGCCGTGCGCCACAGCATGGTGACGAACGGCTGCGTCATCGCGGGGGAGGTGTCGCACTCGGTGCTCTTCCCGGGCGTCGTCGTGGCGCCCGGCGCGGTCGTGCGCGACAGCATCGTCATGCACGACACGATCATCGGGCCCGGGGCGGTCGTGGACCGCGCGATCGTCGACAAGGAGGCGGTCGTGGGCGCCGAGGCCCGCGTCGGCTTTGGCGACGAGATGCCGCCCAACCGGGCGTGCCCGGAGCACCTCTCGAGCGGGCTCGTCGTCGTGGGCAAGCGCGCGCGCCTGCCCGAGGGCATCCACATCGGGCGCAACGCGCGCATCGGCGCGCAGGTCGTCGAGGCCGACTTCACCGCGCCCGTGCCCGCGGGCGGCGTCGTGGACGGCCCCGAGTCCATGCACTGACGCGCCGACCGCAAACGGGACGCCCGGCACGCCGAGGGGCGGGCCGGGCGTTCGCGGCGGGGCGCGGCGCGCGTCAGCGCGCGCGGCGGGTGCGGTGGCGGTGGTGGTGGTGCCTGGCCGCGGGCACCTTCAGCGTGGCGATTTGGGCGCTGTCCGCCGCGGCGGCCGCGTACGCGAGCGCGGCGTCCTCGGGGCTGTGCACGCGCAGCCGCTGCCCGGGCCTGAGCGCCGTGCCCGTCAGGTGGTTCCATTGCTGGATCTGCTCGACGGTCACGCCGTACTGCTGCGCGATCATGAACAGCGTCTCACCGCGCTGGACGATATGGTTGACGCGATCCGAGGCGTTGCTGTTGCCCGAGAGCTTCGCCGGCAGGCCGATCGTCCGCGGCGGCACGTAGGCCGTCGAGGCGCGCGGGTCGGCCGCGGGCGTGATGACCTCGGGGGCCGGCGCGTGCAGGCTCGCCGGCACGGTCAGCAGCATGCCGCGGCGCAGCGGGTGGTGGCGGCCGATGCCGTTGGCCGCCGCGAGCTGGCGCGGGCTCACCGCGTACTCGGCCGCGATGCTGCGCAGCGTCTCGCCGCGCTGCACGCGGTGGCGCACGGTGAGGTCGACCGCCGGCAGCTTCTGGCCGCTCGCCAGGCGGGCCTGGATCACCGCGCTCTTGCCCTCCGGCACGCGCAGCGTCGTCACGCCCCCGGGCCCCTTCACCGCCGTCGAGCGCAGCGCCGGGTTCAGCGCCCGCAGGTCCTCGACGCTGCAGTCGCACATGCGAGCGATCGCCCGCAGGTCGACGGCGCCCTTGAGCGCGATCTCGTCGAAGCGCATCGGGTCGTCGAACTCGACCTCGGAGAAGCCGTACTTGACCGGGTCGCGCGTGATCGCCAGCGCCGCCATGAACTGCGGCACGTACTGCTCCGTCTGCTTCGGCAGCTTGAGGTCCCAGTAGTTGGTCGTGCCCTGCGCCTTGATCGCGCGCAGGATCGTGCCCTCGCCGGCGTTGTACGACGCCAGCGCCAGAGGCCAGTCGCCGAAGATGCCGTAGAGGTGCTTGAGGTAGCGCGC
>JBAIWU010000474.1:0-1747 GCA_037917155.1 Candidatus Eiseniibacteriota bacterium | reverse complement strand
CTCCCACGGCCCGCTCGTGCCCCTCGCCTCGCTCGCGCTGGTGTGGCTGCGCTGGGACAAGCTGCGCGCCCTGCCGGTGCGACCCGACGCGCGCGGCCTGTGGCTGCTGGCGCTGGGCTGCGCGATGCACCTGGTCGGCGTGCGCGCGGACGTGTTCGCGGCCCAGGAGTGGAGCCTGCTGCCGGTGCTGGCCGGGCTCGTGCTGACGTTCCTGGGGCTGCCGGTGCTGCGCATGCTCGCGTTCCCGATCGCCTACCTGGGGTTCATGTTCACGTTCCCGCCGCTGGTCATGAACACGCTCAACTTCGCGCTCAAGGGGCTGGCGATGAACGCCTCGGCGGCCGGGGCGAAGCTGCTGGGCGCCACGTTCCAGCGCGAGGGCATGGAGGTGTGGTTCCCGACCGGCGCGCTGCGCGTCGAGGCGCCGTGCAGCGGCCTGCGCTCGCTGGTCGCGCTGCTCGCCACCGGGACGCTGTTCGCCTACTTCCAGCGCGGCGGCGCGTGGCGGCGCGCCGCGGTCATGCTGGCGGCGATCCCGATCGCGCTGGCCGGCAACATCGCCCGGCTGCTGCTGCTGCTCGTGGCCGCCGACCGTCGCGGCGTCCCGTGGGCCGCCGGGCGGTTCCACGACGTCACCGGCTACGTCATGTACGCGGTCGCGCTGGCGCTGCTGATCGGCCTGCGCGCGCTGCTCACGCCGCGGGCCCCGGCGGGGGAGCGCCAATGACCCGCTTCGTGCTCGCGGTGCTCATGCTGGCGCTCACCGGGGCCTACGTGCGGATGCACCCGCCCGAGAACCTGTCGGCCGGCCGCAACGTGCTGCGCGCGGTGCCGGCGCGGTTCGGGCCCTGGGAGCGGCGCGAGAGCGGGCTCGAGGACGGCGTGCAGGAGCAGCTCGCCGCGGACGACGTGCTGCTGCGCCGCTACGAGTCCGGCCAGCAGAGCGTGTGGCTGTGCATGGTCTACCACCAGAACCGCCGCTACGGCTCCCACGACCCGCAGCTCTGCTACGAGTCACAGGGCTTCGTGGTCACCGGCGAGGGCCGCGCAAAGGTCGACGACGGCAGCCCGGGCGGCATCCCGGTCCAGACGTTCGTGGTCGAGCGCCGCCACCAGCCGCGCGTGGTCTGGTACTGGTGGACGACCGACGGCCTCTCGACCGGGGACGTGAACTCGTTCCGCGGGCGCATGGCGCTGCTCGGCGCGCTCGAGAACCGCTCGTGGGGCTCCTTCGTGCGGGTCGAGGCCGAGGCGCCCGACGGCGACCTGGCCGCCGCGTCGGCGCGCGCGCGCGACTTCGCCGCGCGCGTGGCGCGCGCGCTGCCGGCGGTGTTCGCGAGCTCGCGCGCGCCGGCCCGGGCCGGCTCGTGAGCCCGCTCGAGCAGCTCGCGCTCGGCGCCCTGTGCCTGGCGCGCGGCGTGCGCGAGGCGTGCCGCCCCGCGGCGTGGGCGGTCTGGTGGCCCGTGCTGCTGGCGCTGCTCGCGGTGGCGGCCGCGATCGCGTGGGCGGCGCATCCCGCGGTCTCCTGGGCGATGGCGCCGCTGCTGCGCCGGGCGTCCGGCGGGGTGGACCCGCTGCACTTCCCCCTGCTGCTGCAGCGGCTGTCCGCGTGGGCGGTGCGGGGCGACCGCTGGGTGTGGGCGCTGGTGGCGCCGCCGTGCGCGGGGCTGGCCACGGCCGTGTTCGCGCGTCGCTTCGGCGCCGGCGTGCCGCCGCGCGATCCGGTGCGCCGGTCGCTCGCGCTGGT
>JBAIWU010000473.1:0-6981 GCA_037917155.1 Candidatus Eiseniibacteriota bacterium | reverse complement strand
CGCGGCGCGCGCGGCCTCGCCGACCGCGAGGAACGCCGCGGCCTTGGCGAGCCCGTGGCCGACCGCGTGGTAGAGCGCCGCGGCCAGCGCGATGGCGGCGATCGCGGGCTGGCCGTTCGCCGCCAGGGTCGCGGCGAGGCCCGCGGCCAGCGCGAGCACGCCGGCGTGCTCGATCGTGGAGCACGCGAGCAGGCGCGGGGCGTCTGTCTCGACGGTGGCCTCGAGCGCGCCGGCCAGCGCGGAGGCGCCGCCCGCGAGCATGAGCGCCGCCCCCCAGTGCGCCGGCGGGGCGCCCGGCATCTGCCACGCGAAGCGCAGCAGGCCGTACAGGCCCGCCTTGACCATGACGCCCGAGAGCAACGCCGAGACGGGCGCGGGCGCCTCGGAGTGCGCCAGCGGCAGCCACGGGTGCACGGGCACGAGCCCGAGCTTGACCGCGAAGCCGACCGTGAACGTCCACGCCAGCGCGGCGGCCTGCGCCGGGGGCAGCGCGGCGTAGGCGGACGCGAGCGCGTCGAACTGGTACGAGCCGGCCCTCGCGGCCAGCGTCACGAGCCCGACCGCCACGAGCGCCGCGCCGGCGTGCGAGAGCGCGAGGTACGCGTACGCGGCGCGACGCGCGCGGGCGCTCGCGAGCTCGCCGGCGACGAGCGCGCCCGAGGCGAGCGTCATGCCCTCCCACGCGAGGAGGAAGAGGAGCGCGTGCCGCGTGGCGAAGACCGCGAACAGCGCGAGCGCGAACGCCGCGTGCAGCGCCAGGCGCGCGCGGGCGCCGGCCGGCGAGCCCTCGGGGGCGTGCGCGGCGAAGCTCGCGGCGCCCACGAGGCCGAAGAGCAGCAGGAACGGCGCGGCGAGCGCGTCGGGAGCGAGCGTGAACGGCTCGCCCGGCAGCCCGGGCCACCACGCCAGCTCCGGCGATGGCCCGCCCGCGAGCAACCGCGCGCCCAGCGCCGCCGCGAGTCCGCACGCCGTGGCGGCGATCGTCCGCGGCAGGGCGTGCGCGACGCGGGCGCGGCGCACGGGCGGCAGGCCCGCCAGGGCGGCCAGGAGCAGCGCGGCCGCCAGGCCCCACGTGGCGCCGTCGAGCAGCGCGCCGTCGAGTCCGGCGAGGGTCATGAACCGTCCGTGGTCAGGGTTCCGCCGCGAGGCCGGGTCGGGACCGCGCGCGCGGGCTGCGTGTCGATGCCGGCGGGATTCCAACACGCGCGCCCCCCGCGGGGCAAGGCGCGCGGCGGGACGCGCGCCCGCGTCGCGCGGGTTTGCTAGGCTGCGCGCATCGTCCCGGAGACATCCACCGTCGCGGAGGTCGTCATGTCGCAGCAGAGGCGGTTCGAGGGGAAGTGCGCGCTCGTCACCGGGGCCAGCAGCGGGATCGGGCGCGCGTGCGCGCGGGCCCTGGGCGCCGAGGGCGCTCGCGTCGCGCTGGCCGGACGGCGGCGCGAGCGCCTCGACGAGGTGGCGCGCGAGCTGGGCGCCGCGGGGGCGGAGACGCTCGTCCTCACCGGCGACGCGCGGGACGAGTCGGTGTGCGCGGGCTGGGCGAACGCCGCGGACGAGCGCTTCGACGGACTCGATGCGCTCGTCAACGCCGCGGGCGTGCTCGGCAACGGCTCGGTCACCGACACGACGACCGCCGAGTGGCGGCGGATCATGGACACGAACGTGGATTCGCTCTTCTACATGACGCGCGCGGCCGCCGGGCCGCTCAAGAAGCGCAGGGGCGCCGTCGTCAACATCGCGTCGGTGGCGGGCGGCGTGCGCCCGTACGGCGGGCTCGCCGCCTACTGCGTGAGCAAGGCGGCGGTCGACATGCTGACGCGCTGCTCGGCGCTCGACCTCGCGCCGTTCGGCGTGCGCGTGAACGCGATCAGCCCCGGCGTCGTCGTGACCGAGCTGCACACCGTGACGAAGGCGGTTGCGGACTACCCCGCGTTCCTCGAGCGCGGCAAGGCCACGCACCCCATCGGCCGCGTCGGCACGGCCGAGGAGGTCGCGTCGCTCGTGCTCTACCTGCTGGGCCCCGATGCGGGCTGGATCACGGGCGCGGACGTCTCGATCGACGGCGGTCGCGCGCTCATGAGCGCGCGCTGAGGGACTCGGGCGGCGCCTCCGACCGGCGCCGCCCGCGGCGGCTGACGCCGCCCCGGCCGGGCCCTCCGCGGCTGGGGCCCCGCACTTCCCGTCACTTCGCCACCGCATCCCGCTCTCATGTCGCGCCTTCGGCGCGCCGATACCCCACGGGTGATGACGGATCCCCTGCTTCGGTCCGCCGGGCCGGCCGGCCCGGTGCTGGCCACGGCCTGCGTGGTCGCGGGCGGCCCGTGGTTCGCCCACGGGCTGCGCACCGCGCGCGCCCGCCGGGCGCTGCGCGCGCTGCCCGAGTCGCCCGCGACGCGCATGCACCCTGGCGCGCTGCACGTGAAGGGGCGCGTCGTCCTCGAGAGCCCGCTCTTCGCGCCCCTCTCCGGTCGCAGCTGCGCGCGATTCGAGCTGCAGGTGCTCGACGCGCCGGGCCTCTCGGTCGGGCGGGTCGCGGAGGAGCGCGCATTCCTGCTCGAGCTCGAGTCCGCCGTGGCGCGCGTCGAGACCGGCGCCGCGTGGACGCTCGGCGTCACGGAGGAGCGCTCCTTCGCCTCGTCCTCCGAGCTGAGCACGAACGTCTCGGCGCTGCTGGACCGGAGCCCCGAGCTGCGCTGGATCAAGGCGCGCGGCGGCCCGATGCGCATCGTCGAGCGCGCGCTGTTCGCGGGCGCCGAGGCCCACGTGATCGGCCGCGGCCTGCGTGGCGCGACGCAGTGGCGCGAGCACGTGGAGCTCCAGCGCACGGGCACGGACGACGCGGCCTGGGAGCCGCCGGCCGCCGAGGCCGTCGACGAGTGGCACATCGGCCCCCACCATGACCTCGAGCACAGCATCGTGAGCGACCGTCCGCTCGACCCGCGGCGGCTGGCGCCCGCGCTGTGGCGCGCGCACGGCGCGCTGCTCGGGCCGGCGCTCGCGCTCGCGGGGCTCGTCGAGCTGGCCGAGGCCACCGGCCGCGCGCTGGGCGCCGGGAGCGGGTCGTGAGCCACCTGCTCGCGTCGGCGCTGTCGACGGCCGCCGTGCTGGCCGGCCCGGTGCTGGCCCACGTGGGCTTCCGCGCGCTGCGCGTGAAGCGCCTCATCGAGGAGACGCCCCGGTCGCGCATCCGCTCGATGGCCATGGGCCTCGTCGAGCTCGAGGGCCGCGTCAGCGAGCGCAGCCGCGTGACCGCTCCGTTCTCGGGCCGGCCGTGCGCGTACTGGGAGGTCGAGATCGCGACGCGCTCCTCGAGCAGCCGCAACGGCTACCGCCGCTGGACCACCGTGCACCGCAACCGGTCGGGGCACCCGTTCTACCTCTCCGACGAGACGGGCTCAGTGCTCGTCTACCCGCAGGGGGCCGAATGCCGGCTCGAATTCGGCGTCGAGGAGGAGACGAACGGGCTCGGCGTCCCGGAGCCGTACTCGGGCTACATGCACGACCAGGGGCTCGCGCTGCGCGCGGTCTGGGCGCTGGGCCCGATGCGCTTCCGCGAGCGCACGCTCGAGGACGGCGCCGCGATCTACGTGCTCGGGCGCGCGTTCCCGCGCGCGTCGTCCACGGCCGTGTCGTGGGACGAGGAGGCGCTCGCCGCGACCGGCACGGACGCGACCGCGTCGCACGACGTGCGGGCCCACGACCAGGCGCTCTGCGGGGTCGTCCGCCGCGGCGCGCAGGATCCCGTGTTCGTCGTGAGCACGCGGTCCGAGAAGTCGACGACGTTCGAATACGGGATGCGCGCCGCCGGCGGGCTCGTGGCCGCGCCGCTCGTCACGCTGTTCGGTGTGTGGTGCCTGCTCGAACTGGCCAGGTCCGGGCACCTGTTCCGTTGAAGGCCAAGCGGGCAGGACGCCCGTCGTTCTCCCCTCGCACGAGGAGGCGGTGATGCATCCGGCAGAGATCCTGTGGACGGTGGTGATCGGCTTCGTCCTGGTGGGCTCGGTGGGGTGGTTCCTCTCCGTCTACAACACCCTGATCGAGATGAAGAACAACATCGGGCGCTCGTGGGCCAACATCGACGTGCTGCTCAAGCAGCGCCACGACGAGCTGCCGAAGCTCGTGAAGGTGTGCGAGGGCTACATGCAGCACGAGCGCGCCGTCTTCGACAAGCTGAGCGACGCGCGCGGCGCGCTGGCGGCGGCCCGTTCGGTGGGCGAGCGCGCGGCGGCCGAGAACCAGCTCACGCGCGCGCTGGGCCAGGTCTTCGCGGTGGCCGAGAACTACCCGGACCTCAAGGCGAACCAGAACTTCGTCGCGCTGCAGCAGCGCATCAGCGAGCTGGAGAACTCGATCGCGGACCGGCGCGAGTTCTACAACGACACCGTGACGCTGTTCAACACGCGCATCCAGCAGCTCCCCGACTCGTGGGTCGCGGGCGGCATGCAGCTCCAGGTCGCCGACCTGTTCCGCGTCGAGGAGTCCGACCGCAAGGATCCCGAGATCGCGTTCAGGCTCACCGCGTGATCGCGGGCCGCGCCCCGGACGTGCGGGTCCCCGCTCCGTGCGAGGCGGGGACCTTCGCGTTGGAAGCCGGCGCGGGGGCCTGTTAGGCTCCGCCGCACCCAAGCCCTTGCCCATGCTCGAGCCGCTCTCCGATTCCTCCGCAGACCCCACCGGTACGCCGCAGGCGCGCCGGTTCGTCGTGCTGGGTCTCGGGCGGGCCGGGCTCGGCTACGCGATGGCCGTGTCGCAGCAGCCCGGCTGCGCGCTCGCGGGCCTCGTCGAGCCGCGCGGCCCGCTGCGCCGCTTCGCGCGCAGCGCGGGCTTCGCCGCGCCGTCGTACGCGTCGCTCGGGCAGTTCCTCGCGAAGGACGGCGCCGACGCGGCGATCGTGGCCGGCCCCCCGGAGGAGCGCGTCGAGCAGCTCGAGGCCGCCGTGGGCGCCGGGCTCGCCGCCCTCGTCGACGGGCTGCCCGTGTCGCACGCCGAGGGCGCCGTGCGGCTCGCCGGCGCGATCGAGAACGCCCGCGCCCCGGTGGGCTGCGGCGTGGGCGCGCTCTTCCATCCGCTGTTCGCCCGCGCGATCTCGGTGATCGCGGCCGACGTGCTCGGCGCGCTGCGCGAGATCCGCGCCTCGGTCTACGTCTCGCGCGTGTTCGCGGCGGACGCGCCGCCGGGGCGCGGCGACGTGCTCGACTTCGCGGTGGGCGACCTGCTCGTGCTGCTCGACGCCATGTTCGGACGCGCGAGCGCCGTGGAGGCGACCGGGCAGCGCCTCTACGGGGACCGCCTCGACGAGGTGCACGCGCGGCTCACGCTCGTGGGCGGGCGCGTGGCGGGCGTCGACGGCTCGTGGAGCGTGCCGGGCTACCCGCGCGCGTCGCTCGTCATCGAGGTGGTCGGCGAGAAGGGCGCGCTGCTCGTCTCCGACGACGCGCTCGAGACCGAGCTGGGCGCGCCGTGTGAGGGCCTGCCGCGCGGGCACTCGCGACGCGTGCTCGCGGACGAGCCCGACCCCGTGGCGTTCGAGAGCGGGGACGCGTCGCGGCCGCTGGCGGCGTTCGCGGCCTCGCTCCCGGGCGGCCCGCTGCTCGATGCCCTCGACCCGCGCCGCGCGCTGCGGGTGGCCCGGCTGCTCGACGCGATCCGGCGCTCGGCCGGCGACGGCGGCGCCTCGCGCGGGGTGGACGCGTGACGCGGCCCGCGCGCACGGTGCCCGGCCTGCTGCTCGGAGTGACGTCGCTCGACCTGCCGTCGCGCACGACGCGCGACCGCATGCTCGAGGTGGCGGGACGCTTCCGCGAGCCCGAATCGCTGGCCGTGACGCTCGTACGCGCGCTCGACGCCGGTGCCGACGCGGTCTACGCCGTGCCCTCGCCGCGGCTGCGCGCCGCGCTGCGCGAGCTGCGCCGCGTCGTGCCGGTCCTGCCGCGGCTGCCGCTCACGCCGCCGGCGGACGACCTCGCCTACGAGCACCCGCTGCTCGTCGCGGCGCCGGACGCCGAGCCGGGCCTGCCGTACGGCCGGCTGCGCGCGGCCACGACGACACTCGCGATGCTGCCCGGCGGCGGGGGCGACCTGGCCGCGCGCGTCGCGGCCCGCTGCGAGGTCGAGGCGCCGGCGCTCGGCACCCGCGCGTGGGCCGGGCTCGCGGTCGCCGCGCCCATCACGGACCTCGCGCTCGCGGCCGGCAACGCGCGCTTCTTCGAGCGCATGGTGCGCTTCGGCCGCACGCGCTTCGGCGGCGTGGCGGGGTTCGAGTCGCACAACCTCGGCCCGCTGCTCGCGCGGCTCGCGGAGTGGGGGATCGACGCGGACTTCGTGCTCGGTGCGGTGAACCCGCGCGGCTTCGCGATGCGGCCGGACGCGGACGCCGTGCTCGCGCGCATGGCCGCCGGCGGCGTGCCCGTGATCGCCTCCGAGCTGCGCGCGGGCGGCACCGTGGCGCTCGCCGAGGGCGCGCGCTGGGCGCTCGAGCACGGTGCGAAGGGGCTGGCGGCCGACCTCGTCGAGATGGACGACGTGGGCGCCGAGCTGCGCGCCCTGGCGCGCTGACGGGCCGGAACGGGCCCGGCCCCACCCGGGCGGGCGGGGCCGGCGTCAGATCAAGGCCGCGGTCGCGGCGGTCAGAACGACTGGGTCCAGGTGTGGACCGTGTGCCCCACGGTGAGGCTCGCCTTGCGGCAGGCCTCGGCGTACACGGCGCTGCTGGGCCACGAGTGCTTGCCGCACTCGCACACCAGCCGGCCGCTGGGCTGCTCGACCACCGGGCACGGCTTGTCCTTGCAGAACGGGCACATCGTGCAACCTCCCAGGAACGGAACGCGGGCGAGTCTAGCGATCGCTCCGGGCCCCGTCCAACGCGCGCGGCGCCGCGGGACGGCGGTCAGCCGGCCGCGGCCTCGCGCACCGCGTCCGTGATCGCGTTCGCGCGGGCGAGCCGCGCGAGCACCTCGGCGCTGCGCCGGCGCACGCGCGGCA
>JBAIWU010000472.1:0-1611 GCA_037917155.1 Candidatus Eiseniibacteriota bacterium | reverse complement strand
GGATCCCAGCCGAGCACGATCGTGGGCGGGCGCACCTGCGCCCAGCGGAAGTCCACGCGGCGGTAGATCGAGTCCGCGAGCGCGCGGATGCGCGCCTCGTCCGGCGCGTCGCGGTCGAACCAGCTCTGGCAGAACAGCACGCCGCCGAGCAGCAGCGCGGTGTCCATGGTCGAGAGCTCGACCTGCTCGAAGCGCGTGCCGGTCGCAGGGTCGAGGAAGTGGTAGAAGAAGCCCTTGTACCCCGTGCAGCCCGCGGCGGCCGTGTCCTGGCGCGCGTGCATCAGGAACTCGAGCGTGCGCAGCACGCGCGTCGCCGCCTGCGCGCGCGTCACGTACCCGCGCGCGGCGCCGATCGGGTACGCGGTGAGCCCGAAGCCCATCGCGCCGGTGCTCGCGAACGAGCGCGTCGGCCAGCGGTCGGGCACGAGCCCCGTGGCCGAGTCCGCGCGCTCCCAGAACCAGTCGAACGTGCGACGCTCGAGCGTGTCGAGGAACGCCGTCTGCTCGGCGGTCGGCCGGAACGGCCGCGGGGTCGCGGACCGCGGCGCCGCGCACGCGCTCGCGGCGAGCACCAGCGCCAGCGCGAGCGGCAGCGCGCGGAGGGCCGCGCGCTCCCCGGTCCAGCGCCTCCCTGCGGACATGTGGGCTCCGGCCTGAAGGTGGTCCTGCGTTCTAGCGGCGCACCGTGGCCGCGATGCGGCTGCGGTCCCAGCGCGGGCGCTCGCCGTCCGCGGCGCCGGCGTGCGCGCCGCACGACGAGCGCACCACCAGCGTGGTGGCGAGCACCTCGCGCCGGCCCTCCGCCGGCCCCGCGCCGGCGCCCTCGAGCAGCAGCTTCACCGCACGCTGACCGAGCTGGAGCATCGGCACGTTGACCGTGGTGAGCGGCGGCGTGAGGTAGCGCGACATCTGGATGTCGTCGAAGCCGGTGATCGCGATGTCGTCGGGCACCCGCACGCCGGCGTCCTGCAGCGCCCCCATCGCGCCGATCGCCATGTAGTCGTTGGCGACGAAGACCGCTGACGGGCGGGGCGAGGCGCGCAGCAGCTCGGCGGCGGCGTCGTAGCCCGACGGCTCGCTGAAGTCGCCGCGGAACTCGAGATCGGGCGACGGGTCGAGCCCGGCCTCGGTGAGCGCGATCCGCCAGCCCTCGAGGCGCTGACGGGCGTCGATGTTGTGCGCCGGCCCGGTGATGGTGGCGATGCGCCGGTGCCCGAGCGAGAGCAGGTGGCGCACGATCGCGCGCGCCCCATCGGTGTTGTCGATCGAGACGGCGTGCAGCCCCGGCAGCGCCACCTCCGGGTTCACGAGCACGGTCACGACCTGCCCGGCGCTCTGGCGCAGCGCCGAGGAGGCGTCGACGTCGGGCGCCATCACGATGAGCCCGTCCACGCGGCCGCGCATCGAGCGCAGCGCGGAGGTCAGCTCGTCCGCGCTCGTCGAGGAGCGCGACACGAGCAGGTGGAAGCCCTTCTCGCGCGCGGCCAGGTCGATGCCGTGGATGACCTCCGAGAAGAACTCGCCGTGCAGGTCGGGCAGCAGCGCGCCCAGCGTGTGCGTGCGGCTCGTGATCAGGCTGCGCGCGATGCCGTTCGGCCAGTAGCCGAGCCG
>JBAIWU010000471.1:0-4093 GCA_037917155.1 Candidatus Eiseniibacteriota bacterium | reverse complement strand
CGGCCACCGACACGAGCGTCCAGCACAGGAAGAGCTCGGTGAGCGTGCCGATGCTCCCGGTCACCACCACGAACGCGTCCGCCTCGCGCGCCAGGTAACGCAGGCGCTCGTGGAGGTCGGGCGTGTGGACGCGCTCGCGCACCCACGGGTTCACGGGGCCGCGCGCCTCGAACGTGTCGACCGTGACCCCGATCACGTGGCCCCCGGACTCGTGCGCGCCGCGGGAGGCGGCGGCCATCGCGCCGTTGTAGCCGCCGGTCATGACCGCCATCCCGCGCGCGGCGAGCGCAGAGCCGAGCCGCCGGACCTCCGCGTACGCGGGCTCGTCCTCCCGCAGCGTGCTGCTGCCGAAGACGGCGACGACGGGTGGGCGTTGCGAGCGATCCAACATTCCTCCCCCCGGGTTCGTGACGTTCGCATCCTAACCGGTGCCGGTGCCGGGCGCAGCGGGCGGGTGCACCCGTGCGGCCTCCCGGGCTCGCGAGCGCGCGCCGAGGAGCCGGTTCGAATATACTCAACCGCAATTGAACTGGTACGGTCAATTGTCGCCGTCGCCATCGTGATCGCAGGACCAGTTGGCCAGGTCAAGGCACAGGGACCCCACGCATGCCCCGTCGCGCCTCGCATTCCACGTTCCGGGCGTTCTCCCTCGACCCCTCGAGCACCGAGCCCCTGCATCGTCAGCTCTACGAGGAGCTGCGGCGCGCCATCCTGGGCGGACGCATCGCGCCGGGCTCGCGCCTGCCGGCCAGCCGCGAGCTCGCGAGCGTGTCGCGCGTCTCGCGCAACACGGTTCTCAGCGCCTACGAGCAGCTCCTCGCCGAGGGCTACATCCAGAGCCGCGCCGGCTCGGGCACGTTCGTCGCCGAGGCGGTGCCGGAGTCGTTCGTGCCCGAGCCCGTCGCGCCGCAGACGGATGGCGACGGAGCCGCCGCGCGGCGGGTCTCGCGCCGCGCCGAGCGCGCACGCACGACCGTGATGATGCGGCACTTCCTCCAGCCGGTGGCCAACGCGTTCCGCCCCGGCCTGCCGGCGCTCGACCACTTCCCCATGGACGTCCTGCGGCGCATCGCGGACCGCCGGCTGCGCCGCGCGTCCGTGCGCATGCTCGCGTACGGCGACCCGATGGGCTACCTGCCGCTGCGCGAGGCGATCGCGGCCCACCTCGCCGGCTCGCGCGGCGCCCGCTGCGACGCCTCGCGCGTGATGATCGTCACCGGCGCACAGGGCGGCATCGAGCTGTGCGCCCAGCTCCTGCTCGACGAGGGCGACCGGATCTGGATGGAGGACCCGGGCTACTTCGCGGCGCGCGCCTGCTTCCGGCTCGCGGGCGCCGAGATGTCGCCCGTGCCCGTCGACGCCGAGGGGCTCGACGTCGCCGCGGGCATCGCGCGCGCGCCGTCGGCGCGGCTGGTGTACTGCACGCCGTCGCACCAGAACCCCACCGGCGTCACCATGACGCTCGCCCGGCGCAGCGCGCTGCTCCAGTGGGCGCGCTCGGCGGGCGCCTGGATCCTCGAGGACGACAACGCGAGCGAGTACCGCTATCGCGGCCGGCCGCTGGCCGCGCTGCAGGGCATCGACGCGTCGGACCGGGTGATCTACGTCGGCACGTTCAGCAAGGTGCTGTTCTCGTCGCTGCGCGTCGGCTACCTCGTGCTGCCCCCGGACCTCGTCGATCTCTTCGCCCGCGCCCACGAGCTCGAGACGCGCGGCACGAACGCGCTCGTGCAGGGCATCCTGTCCGACTTCATCGCGGAAGGGCACTTCTCGCGCCACCTGCGGCGCATGCGCACACTCTACGCGACCCGCATGGCGGAGTTCGAGCGCGCGGTGGCCGAGCTCGCGCCCGACGTGCTCGAGCTGCGGCCGATCGAGGGCGGGCTGAACCGCCTCGCGTACCTGCCCCCGGGCGTCGACGACGCCGAGGTCGCGCTCGAGCTGGGCCGGCTGAGCGTGCTGGCGGCGCCGCTGAGCGCGTACACGGCGGAGCGTCCGGCGCGGGGCGGGCTGGTGCTCGGCTTCGCAGGCGTCGACGAGCAGGAGATCCGCGTCGGCGTCGAGCGCGTCGCCGGCGTCGTGCGCGCGCTGCGGCAGCGGCAGTCCGCGTGACCGATCCGCCTGTCCGCGTGCTCGCCGACGCCGGCGCCCTGGCGGAGGGGCGGGCCGTGCGCTTCACGCTGCGGCTGGACGGCGTGGCGCGCGACGCGTTCGCGCTGCGGTGGCGCGGCGAGACGCGCGCGTTCGTCAACGCCTGCCGGCACCAGTCGCTGCCGCTCGACTTCGGCGACGCGCGCTTCCTCGACGCGTCGGGCGAGGCCATCGCGTGCGTGCACCACGGCGCGCGCTACCGCCCCGACACGGGCGAATGCGTCGACGGCCCGTGCCGCGGCGCGTTCCTCACGCCGCTCGCGCTCGAGGAGCGAGACGGCGCGCTCTGGTGCACCGGCCGGCGCCCCCGCGCCTGACGCGCCGGGTCCGGCTCAACGCCCCGGCGTGTTGCGATTGACGAGCACCCCGGGATCGCGCACGTCCATGTAGCCCACGAGCCGCGCGTGCCGGCGCACCGCGTCGCCGAGGTCGGACGCCTCGGCGTCCTTCGCCACCAGCCGCGCCAGCGCCGCCGAGAGCACGAGCGGGTGCCCGCGGCGCCCGCGGAACCGCGGCACGAGCGCGTACGGGAACCGGCGCGCCCCGTCCTTGCCGAACGACGTGAGCGCGTGCGCCATCATCCCCGCGAGCTGCGCCACGGTCTCGCCGCGGACCTCGGGATGGTCCACCGGCAGGATGAGCACGGCCGAGGGCCGCGCCCGCAGCGCCGCCGCCAGCCCGACGCGGGCGGACGAGTACATGCCGCGCGCCCAGGCGCGGTTCGTCTCGAAGCGCACCTCGAGGGAGCGCGCGCCGTGCTTCTGCGCGGCGTGCAGGTCGCCCGAGAGCGCGCCCGCCTCGACGAGCCGGCCGAACTCCTCCTCGGCGCTCCGGCGGACGAGGGCCGCCTTGGCGCCGAGCACGGCCACGACCACGTCGCACGTGGTCCACAGCGCGCGCACGCCGTGCGCCATGAACGACTGGCCCTTCCAGGTCGCCAGCGCCTTGGGGCTGCCCATGCGCGTCGACGCGCCGGCCGCCAGCAACACACCCACGTTCATTCCGGGCTCCCTTCCGGAGGGCGGGCCGCGCCCACGGCCGGCTCGCGTGCCTCCGAGCGATCCTTCCCCCGCGGCACCCAGCCGCGCTCCGGCGCGCCGCCCCGGCGCACCGCCACCAGTTCCGCCATCACGCTGATCGCGATCTCCTCCGGCGTCTGGGCGCCGATCGAGACGCCGAGCGGCGTGCGCAGCCGCGCGACCTGCTCGTCCGAAAAGCCGCGCGCCTTGAGCCGCAACGCGAACTTCCGCTGCTTTGCGAGGCTGCCGATCATGCCGGTGAACCTCAGCGGCTTGCGCAGCAGCTCCTGCACGACGTGCTGGTCGAGCGCATGGTCGTGCGTCACGACGACCGCGTAGTCGCCCGCGTGCGTCTCCAGCGTCCGCGCCACGTCCTCGGGCGCCTCGCAGCGCACGGCCATGCCCGGGAAACGCTCCGCCGTCGCCCACTCCTCACGCCCGTCGATCACCGTGACCGCGAACCCGCACGCCGCGGCGAGCGCGGCGATCGGGCGCGCCACGTAGCCCGCGCCGAAGACGAACAGCCGCGGCGGGGCCTCGAGCGTCTCGAGGTAGATGACCATCTCGCCGCCGCAGCACATGCCGAGGTCCTGCGTCAGGTGCTTCTTGACCGTCTTCGAGCCGCCGCCCGCGGCCAGCAGATCCGCCGCCTCGCGCAGCGCCTCGTGTTCGATCGCGCCGCCACCGATCGAGCCCACGGTCTCGCCGTCGGCGCCCAGCAGCATGTGCGTGCCCGGCTTGCGCGGCGTGAAGCCGCGCGACTCGACGACCGTGAGCAGCACCATGCGCCGGCCCTCGGCGCGCCAGCGCGCGAGCGCCTCCCAGACGTCCGGCTCGCGCGCCTCCCCGAACGCCACGAGCGAGGCGTGCGCGGGCCGTTCCGCCGCCGCGTCGGGCCGCGGCTCGCGCCCGGCCTCGTCCCT
>JBAIWU010000470.1:0-8981 GCA_037917155.1 Candidatus Eiseniibacteriota bacterium | reverse complement strand
GGCCGCGGATCTCCATGTGGTGCCGCAACAGCTGATTTCCGGTCCCGATCAGCAGGTCGCCGTGCCGGCGCGTGATGGTGACGACGTCGTCGGCCACCAGGCGATGGCCGCGCTCCACCAGATCGAGCGCGGTCTCCGACTTGCCGATGGCGCTGCGGCCCGTGAACAGCAGCCCGCAGCCGTATACGTCCACGAGCGAGCCGTGCACGCTCACCGTGGGCGCGAACATGTGGTCGAGGTAGCTGGTCAGCGAGTGGATGAACGGCGTCGTGCTCTGCGGCGTGCGCAGCACCGGCACCGAGCACTCGTTGGCGCGGCGGATGAGGTACGGCGGGACCTCGAGCCCCTTGCACACGACGACGAGCGGGATCGTGAACTGGAACAGCCGGTCGCAGGCCTCCTCGACGCCCGCGGGCGGCAGCGTCGCGAGGTAGGTCAGCTCGGTCTGGGCGAGGATCTGGATGCGCTCGGGCAGGAAGTTCTCGATGAAGCCCATCAGCGCCATGCCCGGCCGGTTGATGTCGCTGACCGTGATCTCCGCCTTCGAGGCCAGGGATTCGGTGAGCAGCTCGAGCTGCAGGTCGTCCCGCTGGTCCTCGTAGAGTCGTGCGACCCCGAGTGTCTTCACGTGGCCGTCCTACTCCTCGTCCAGGGGCGCTTCCGTCGCTTCCGCGCCGGCGGCGGTGGCACCCTTCTCGCCGGTGGCCCGCTGGGTGCGGTCGAGCCGGCGGTCCTTCAGGCGGCGAAGCTGCTCCTCGAGGCGGTCGGCGGCGACGTCGATCGCCGCGCCGGCCTCGGCGTGCTGCTGCGTACACACGAACTCGGTGCCGTTGACCCGCAGCGTGATCTCGGCGTGGTGCATGCCGCGTTCGTGGCGCACGATGACGTGGATCCCATGGATGTCGCTGGCGTACTTGTTCAGCTTCTCCAGGCGCTGCTGCGCGAACTGCCGCACGCCCGGGGAGATCTCGCATTGACGGGCAGTGATGCTGATCTGCACGGCGATCCTCCTGCGCTCGCGGATGGACGCGATTCGTGAGGTGCGAAGCGGGATCAGGCGACCCGCCGGCGGAACCGCGCCGGCAGGATGTTCAGTTGCTCGCGGTACTTCGCCACGGTCCGGCGCGCGATGTGCAGCCCCTTCTCGTGGAGGAGCTCGGCGATGCGCTGGTCGGACAGCGGCTCCTTCTTGTCCTCCTCGTCGATGAGCGTCTTGATGATGTCCTTGGCGGTGCGCGCCGACACGTCCTCGCCGTCGTCCGTCTCGAGGCCGCTTGAGAAGAAGAACTTCAGCTCGAACACGCCACGCGGCGTCTGCACGTACTTGCCGCTGCACACGCGGCTCACCGTGGACTCGTGCATGTCGATCTGGCGCGCGACCTGGGCCAGCGTGAGCGGGCGCAGGTACGCGATGCCCTTGTCGAAGAACTCGCGCTGCTCGCGCACGATGCAGTTCATCACCTTGATCATCGTGCGACGGCGCTGCTCGATGGTCTGGATCAGCCACTTGGCCGACGCGAGCTTGCCCTGGATGTATTCGCGGGTCTGCTTCTCCTCCGTCGTTGCGCCGGCCTTCTTGCGCTCGCGGATCACGCTCTCGTAAGCCGACGAGATGCGCAGACGGGGCACGTTGCGGTCGTTCAGCATGACCACGTACTCCTCGTCCACGCGCTCGACGAGCAGGTCGGGCACGACGTACTTGGGATCGTCCGCCGACACGGCCGTGCCCGGGCGCGGGTTGAGCGTCGCGATCTCGTCCGCGGCCGCCTGCACCTCCTCGCCGGAGATCTTGAGCAGGCGCGCGATCTCGGGGAACCGGCGGTTCACGAGATGGTCGAACTGGTCGTGGATGAGCTGCCACGGCAGCGTGTCGCGGTCGCCCCGCGCGTCGAGTTGGATGAGCAGGCACTCGCGCAGGTCGCGTGCGCCGACGCCCGCGGGCTCCAGCGCCTGCACGACCCGCAGCACCTTCTCGACCTCGTCCAGCGGCACGCCGAGCGACTCCACGATCTGCTCCATGGGCGTCACGACCCAGCCGCGGTCGTCGAGCGAGCCCACGAGGAACTCCGCGATCCGCATGCTGGCCTCGGGGAGGTTCAGGAAGTGGAGCTGCTCCATCAGGCTCTCGGCGAGCGTGGTGCGGGTGACCGGCACCTTCTCGAGGAACTCGATGCTCGTCTCGCTCTGGGGCACGTACGGCCGGTCGAGCTGGCCGTCCGGCAGGTACTCGTTCCAGTCGATCGGGTCCTCGGCCGCCGGATCCTCGGACTCCTCGTTGTTCTGCTCGTCGGCGGAGTTGTCCTTCTCGATGTCCTCCTGCTCGGTGACCTCGTCCACCTCTTCGAGCAGGGGGTTCTGCAGGACTTCCTGCTTGAGGATCTGCTGCAGCTCGAGCGTCGGCACCTGGAGGAGCTTGAGCGCCTGCTGCAGCCGCGGCGTCATGATCAGCGTCTGCTTCTGCTGCAGGTGCAGCGAGTGTTTCATTTCCATGGTGGCCCGTCCCTAGAGCGTGAATCCTTCGCCGAGATAGTACTGCCGGGCGAGCGGATTGTCCGCGAGTTCCTGCGGCGAGCCCGCGAGCTGGATCCGCCCGTCGAACATGATGTACGAGCGGTCGGTCGTGTTCAGCGTCACCCGCACGTTGTGGTCGGTGATGAGCACGCCGAGCCCGCGGTCGCGCAGCCGGTGGATGATCTCCTGGATCTCCTCGACGGCGATCGGGTCGATGCCGACGAACGGCTCGTCGAGCAGCATGAACGAAGGCTGACGCGCGAGCGCGCGCGTGATCTCCACCCGGCGGCGCTCGCCGCCGGAGAGCTTGTGCGCCGAGCGGTCGGCGAGGTGCGTGAGGTTCAGCTCCGCGAGCAGCCCGTCCAGCCGCCGCTGCCGCTCGGGCCCGTGCAGACGCATCGTCTCGAGCACCGCGAGAACGTTCTCGCGCACGGTCAGCCGGCGGAAGATGCTGGGCTCCTGCGAGAGATAGCCGAGCCCGCGCCGCGCCCGCAGGTAGACCGGATCGCGCGTGATGTCGCGCCCGTCGAGGAGGATGCCGCCCGCGTTCGGGCGCAGCAGGCCCACGATCATGTGGAACGTGGTCGACTTGCCGGCGCCGTTGGGGCCGAGCAGCCCTACGACCTCGCCGCGGCGCACCTGCAGCGACACGTCGCTCACGACGCGCCACTTCCCGTAGTAGCGCACGAGCCCCTGCGCGACGAGGCCGTCCGTCGTCGCCGCCTCGGCCGCCGGGGTCTGCGGGAGGCCGAGCGTCACCGGCTTCCCTTCCGCGACTCGATGAGCTCGCCCGACTTGCCGCGCACCGTCGCGTGCACCTGCTTCTTGAACTCGAAGTGGTGCAGGTCGGGATCGCTGGCGAAGCCGGTGCCCTCGAGGACGTCCCCCTGCCGGTCGACGCGCACGAGCTTGTCGGACGTGATGAGCTGCTTGTCGTTGTTGAAGTGCAGCTCGTCCGTGGTCATCCGCGTGCCCTCCGTGGTCTGCAGCACCACCTTGCCGCGCGCCGTCATGTCGCGCGTCTGCTGCTGGATCTCGCCCTGCTGGGCCGTCAGCTCCGAGGAGCGGGCGCCCTTCTCGTCGAAGAAGTCGACGCGGATGTCGCGCGACACGACCAGGTTCTTCGCCTGGTACGTCGCCGCGTACCGCGCGTACAGCGTCCACTGCGGCCGGCCCTGGTCCGTCTCGGTCAGCACGAAGTCGGAGACCTCCTGGTCGGGCAGCTCCCCGCTGGCCCCGACCGGGCTCGATCGCTTCTCCCCCGCGCACCCCGTCGCGACGAGCGCACAGACGAGGATGACCGCCGCGACGCGGCCGCGGGCGGTTGCGGAGGGAACGTTCATGTCGGGTCCCGGTCGAGAGGATCGTGGTGCGTCCAAGTGGCTGCGAACTCACGCTAACAAGCGCCCCGACCGGGCGCAAGCACGCTCTATGCCATGCCTTCGCACGGCCTTCCGGCCCGGTTATCGGAGGCCGGCCCCGCGGACTTGATGCGCGATCGGCGCCCACGGTGTCGGCGATCCGCCGCCCGCGTCCACGCGCCGGCGGCCGCGGCCGCCGGCGCGGCGCGCGTGCTACATTGCGGCGCATGCTCCCGACCCTCCGCCGCGCCCACGGGGCGCCCCTGCTGTGCGTCGTCGCGCTCGCGCTCGCACCCGCCTGCGCCGGCTCCGCCGGGACCGGTCACCACGTCGCGGTCAACGGCATCCGCATGTACTACGAGGTGCACGGCCACGGCCGGCCGCTCCTCATGCTCCACGGCGGCACCGGCAACGGCACGCAGTTCGTGCACCAGCTCCCGGCGTTCTCGCCCTCGTACCGCTGCATCGTCCCCGACTGCTGCGCGCAGGGGCGCACGACCGACCGGCCGGGCCCGCTCACCTACCACGCCATGGCCGAGGACATGATCGCCCTGCTCGACAAGCTGCACGTGAAGCGCGCGGACGTCATGGGCTGGAGCGACGGCGGCAACATCGGGCTCGACATGGCCATGCACCACCCCGAGCGCGTCGGTCACCTCGTGACGTTCGGGGCCAACTTCCAGCCCGACGGCCTCAACCCCGACGACGTCGAGTGGAACAACCGGGCCACGGCCCAGAGCTTCGGCGCCGGCATGCGCGAGGCCTGGATGCGCATGAACCCGCAGCCCGATCACTACGAGCAGGCGATGAACAAGATCATCGCCATGTGGCGCACGCAGCCGCGCTGGGCGCTCGCCGACCTGCGCACGATCCGGGCGAAGACGCTCGTCGTGGCCGGCGAGCACGACCTCATCCGCCGCGACCACACCGAACAGCTCGCGAGCGCCATCCCCGGCGCCGAGCTGTGGATCGTGCCCGGCGCCACCCACAGCGTCATGGTGGACCGCTGGGACATCGTGAACCCGCGCGTGCTGGGGTTCCTCTCGAAATAGGGTCGCTCAGCGGCCCGCGCCCAGTCCCCGCAGCACGCGCGCGGCCTCGGAGTCGGCGGGCGCGATCTCCAGGCAGCGCTTCGCCGCGTCGGCGGCGACGTCGGGGCGGCCGCGGGCGAGCGCGAGCGTCGCGGTCATGTCGAGGAACTCGGGGGTCTCGCCCGCCAGCCTCCATGCGAGCTGGTTGAACGCGTCGGCTCGGGCGTCGTCGCCGAGCGCGTGCGCGACCCGCGCCTGCGCGTTCGCGAGCGCGAAGCGGTACGCGTCCGCGGGCCGGCCCTGCGCGCGCACGGCCTCGGCGAGCAGCGAGTCGGCGCGGCGCGCCGCGCCGGCCGCGAGCGCCCGGAGCGCCCCGGCGTAGGCGGCCAGGGACGCCGGCTCGATCACCACCGCGGGGTTCGCCGAGTCCGGATTGAACGCGAGCACCGCGTCGTGCGGCGCGGCCGGGTCGGCGAGCCAGTCCCACGTCAGCGTCGAGTCGCCGTACCAGACCTGCACGGCGCGCGCGCCGTCGAAGCCCCACGCGGTCATCTCGGGCAGCGCCCAGTAGCGCACCGCGGCCCCGCGCGGCAGCGTCGGGTGGCGCGCGAGCAGCGCCCGTCGCGCCGAGTCGACGACACGCTGCAGCCGCGCGACGCGGATGAACGCGTGCCGGCTCGAGGCCTCGGGCAGCGACCCCTCGACGCCCGCGGGCACGGCCGGCGCCACGAGCAGCGCGACGAGGCGCAGCGCGACGACGCCCGCGACGAGCCACGGCTCGACGCTCCCCAGCGCGCCCACGAGCGCGACGCCCAACCCGAGCCCGGGCAGCATCGCGCGCCACGGGTACCAGCCCGGCGAGCCCAGGCTCGCGACGAGCATGCCGGCGACGAACCACGCCGCGCCCGCGGCGACCTGCGGCCCGCGGCGCGCGAGCGACGCGCGCCGCTCCGGCCTCGCCGCGAGGATCGCGAGCCCGGCCGCGCCCAGCGTCGCGTACGCGAGCCACAACGCGAGCGTGGGCCCGGGCGCGAGGTCCTCGATGCCGAGCTGCGAGCCCACCGCCGGCCCGATGGAGGGCCAGGCGCGCACGCGCTCGCCGGGCACCCAGGCGCCGCCGAAGAGCCCCGCGTGGGACCGCGCGGCGAGCAGGTGGCCGGCGACGAACAGCGCCGTGCCGACGGCCGCCGGCACCAGCCACTCGCGCGCGCGGTCACGCTCGCGCGCCCGGCGCGACGCGACGATCGCGACGAGCAGCGGGACGACGAGCAGGCCCTGCTCGTAGCTGAGCGCGGCGCCGAGCACGGCGAGGCTCGCGAGGAGCCGCCGGCGCGCGAGCGTCGCCCGCAGCGCCAGCGCCACGAACACCAGCGCGAGCAGCGGCTCGCCGGCCGATGGCCACCCGAGCAGCGTGCGCGCCGGTCGCGCGAGCACGGGGAAGCTCGCGATCGCGGCCGCGAGCGGCGGTGCGAACGCGCGCCGCGCGACGGCGTACAGCGAGCCGACCAGCACCGCGAGCAGGCCGAGATGGACGAGCGCGACGACCCACGGCGCGCGCAGGAAGAACGGCGCGAGCAGCACGTGGTAGAGCTGCCGGCTCACGGGCCGCCAGTACGGCGCCCCGCCCATGGCGTCGAACAGCCCGAGCGGTCGGTGGAAGCGCATCCAGTGGAGGAAGTCGTAGTCGTCCGCCACCGGCGTCCCGAGCGGGGCGCCGCGCGTCACCCACAGCAGCACGAGCAGCGAGCCCAGCGCGGCGGCGAGCCAGGCGCGGTCACGGCCGGCGGAGGCCGGGGTCGCGGGGCGGTCGTGGGGTCCGGGAGCGCGCGAGGGGTCCGGCGGCGGCGTGCGGGGCCTACCCCGCCCGGAGGCAGTCATGCAGGTGCAGGATGCCGACGGGCGTCCGCGCCTCGTCCACGACGACCAGCGCGGTGATCGGCCCGGCCGCCCGCTCCTCCATCAGCCGCACGGCGGTCGCCACGAGCGCGTCGGGACCGATCGTGCTCGGCGAGCGCCCCATCACGTCGGCGGCCGCGAGTCCCCACGGATCGGCGTGCCGCAGCAGGATGCGCTTGAAGTCGCCGTCGGTGACGACGCCGGCCAGCCGCCCCGAGCCGTCGACCACGGCGGTGATGCCCAGCCGCTTGTTCATGATCTCGAGCATGACGTCGCGCAGCGTCGCGCCCTCGCCCACGCACGGCAGCGCGTCGCCGCCGTGCATCAGCTCGTGCACGCGCCGGGCGGCCGAGCGGCCGATGACCCCGCCCGGGTGCAGGAAGCGGAAGTCCTCCGGCTGGAAGCCGCGGCGCTCCATGAGCGCGATCGCGAGGCAGTCGCCGGCCACCTGCGTCAGCGTGATGCTCGTCGTGGGCGTCAGGTCCATGGGGCAGACCTCGGCGACGGGCCCGAGCACGACGCACGCGGCGCTGCGCCGCGCGAGCGGCGAGCCGGGCTGCACCACGATCGACACGAGCGGGATGCCGTGGCGCTCGAGGTACGGCAGGAGCGCCATGAGCTCCTCGGTCGCGCCGCTCTTCGAGACGAACAGCGCCACGTCGCCGGGCGTGAACAGGCCCGCGTCGCCGTGCAGCGCGTCGGCCGGGTGCAGGAACACCGCGGCCGTGCCGGTGCCGGTGAGGGTCGCGGCGAGCTTGCGGCCGATGAGCCCCGACTTGCCCACGCCCGAGACGACGACGCGGCCGCGGCAGGCGGCCAGCGTCTCGACCGCGCCGACGAACGACTCGTCGAGCCGGCCCTCGAGCGCCGCCACGGCCCCGGCCTCGAGCCGCACGATCGCCCGCGCGCGCGCCAGCAGGTCGGACGCGCTCACCGGGCCTCGTACCTCTCGAGCACGCGCTCCCAGACGCCGTTGTGGCGCAGGATGCGCTCGACCGCCTCGCGCACGGCGCCGAAGCCGGCGCGCGCCCCGGTCACGGACGTCGCCACGGCGCGCACCTCGGGGCTCGCGTCGGCGACCGCGATGGGCCAGCCCACGCGCCGGAGCAGCGGCACGTCGGGCAGGTCGTCACCGACCATCGCGCACTGGTCCCAGCGCGCGCCCTCGCGCGCGAGGACGCGCTCGGCCACGGCGACCTTGTCCTTCTCGCCGAGGTAGTGCTCGAGCCCCAGGTCGTGCATGCGCGCCGCGACCGCGAGCGAGGGCCGGCCCGAGATGACGACCGGCAGCACCCCGAGCCCGCGCGCCCACTCGAGCGCCAGCCCGTCGCGCACCCAGAAGTGGCGCACGTCGCCGTCGCGCGTGAACCCGATGACGCCGTCGGTCAGCGTGCCGTCGACGTCGAGGAAGAGGATCTTCACCGGGTGCGCGATCGGCGCGTCAGGCACGGGCCTTCTCCATGACGGCGTCGCGGACGCGGCACGCCTCGTCGAGGAACGCCTCCGCCTGGTCGAGGGGCAGCTGCGTCGCGGCGTCGCTCAGGGCGCGCCCCGGGTCCGGGTGCGCCTCGAAGAAGATGCCGTCGACGCCGCACGCGACCGCGGCGCGCAGCAGCGGGAACGCGAAGCGGCGATCGCCGCCCGTCTCGGAGCCGCCGGGGCGCTGCAGGCTGTGCGTGGCGTCGTAGAGCACCGGCCAGCCCAGCTCGCGCATGACCACGAGCGAGCGCATGTCGACCACGAGGTCGCCGTAGCCGAACGTCGTGCCGCGCTCCGTGAGCAGCACGCGCGTGCCGCCCGCCGAGGTGATCTTGTCGGCCGCGTGACGCATGTCGCCGGGCGCGAGGAACTGGCCCTTCTTCACGTTCACCGCCCGCCCGGTCGCGGCCGCGGCCTGCAGCAGCGCCGTCTGGCGGCAGAGGAACGCAGGGATCTGCAGCACGTCGGCGACCTCGGCGGCCGGGGCCACCTCGGCCACCTCGTGCACGTCGGTGAGGAGGGGCACGCCCAGCTCGCGCTTGACGCGCCCGAGCACGGCGAGCGCCTCCTCGATCGGCGGCCCCTCGTACGAGCGCCCGCTCGAGCGGTTCGCCTTGCGGTACGAGGCCTTGAACACGTACGGCAGCCCGCGCGCGGCGCACGCGCGCTTGAGCGCCTCGGCCACGGTCAGGCAGAGGTCCGC
>JBAIWU010000469.1:0-9195 GCA_037917155.1 Candidatus Eiseniibacteriota bacterium | reverse complement strand
TCCCCGGCGTGCCGTCCGCGGGCGTGGTGCTCGTGTCCGCGTACGGCATGGTCGCCGGGCTGTACTGGAATCCCGTGTTCGCGAAGATCTCGTTCACGAGCACGACGATCGTCACGCGCGCGCGGCGGTGGATCGTGTGCAGCAGGCTGCGCAGGCCGATCGCCAGAGCACCGCCGTCGCCGCTCGCCGAGAACACCTGCACGGGCCGCCGGAGCGCGCCGCACGCGGTGAGCGCGTCGGCGACGTCGCGCGTCGCCTCCGCCAGCGTGGGCGCCGACTCGAAGACGTTGTGCAGGATCGCGAACGACTTCGTCCAGTCGTCGGGCGGCGCGTCGCCGCGGCCCCACGCGACCACGTTGGGAAACGCGAGCGTCGAGACCTCGGCGCAGGACGTGCCGATCGAGAAGATCGTCTTCACGCCATTGTCCGTGGCCCGCCCGATGTTCTGGAACGCGACCGACTCCATGCAGCCCGGGCACAGCGTCGATCCCGGCCGGAAGCAGCTCTCGCGCTGGGCGATGTCCTTGTATCCGTGCTTCAGGGCGCCGCTCATAGCCGGGCTCCTTCGTGGAAGACCATGTAGGGCTGACGCGGCGGGGTGGTCATGGCGTCCTTCGCCTCGTCGAGCATCGCCTCCCAGGTCGCCTCGGAGACGTCCGCACCGCCCATGCCGCAGAACGCGCTGACGATGCGCGGCGGGTTGTCCACGCCGTGCAGGGCGTCCGCGACGTCCAGCGTGAGGTGGCCGCGCCCCGAGTGGTGCGCCTGGTTGACGACGAGCACGACGCGGGCGTTCGCGAGCCGCCTGCGCACGGCCTCGCGCGGGAACGGGTTGATCAGGCGCATCGCGATGCCGGCCGTGCTCGCGCCGTTCTTCTGCGACCACGCCTGCCGGACCGCCTCGAACGTGCCGTAGTCCGGCCCCATGCCCACGACCGCGATGTCGACGGGCTTGTCCCCCTCGAAGCCGGTCTCGTCGAAGAACGCGAGCCCCGGGCGGCCGAACGTGCGCTCGAAGTCGGCGCCGATCTGCGGCAGCAGCTCGAACACGCGCTCGATGCGGCGCTTCTGCGAGATCTTGAAGCCCTGGAAGTGGCGCGAGGTGACGCAGTTGCCCATGGCGGTGTCGCCGTTGATCGTGCCGGGCAGCTCGCACTCCCGGATCCACCGGTCCTGGAACGCGTGCACGTCGGCGTCGGACTCGACCCAGAACTTCGCGTTCCGGTGGCTGTCCTTGATGCCGTAGTAGCCCGGCATCGTCGGCGTCATGACCTCGGGGTGCATGCCGAGGACCGGCGCCTGCACGATCGTGTCGTAGATCTGCTGCTTGCCGCGGCAGCAGAGCTGGATGAAGCCGTCGTCGCGATGCGCGAGCGCGTCCGAGGGGTCGCCCTCGATGCAGAGCGGGTAGTTCGCGGTCGCGCGGTAGACGTCGATGATCATGACGTTGCCGAAGCCGCTCGCGCCCAGCGAGCGCGTCGTCTCGGTCATGTGGTCGAGGCCCACCGAGCTCGTCGCGGTTGCGAACACTAGGTCGCGGCAGGCGCCGGCCGCGCCGGCCATGTAGTCGGCGACGGCGTGCTCGGCTTCGAGCAGCTTGACGCGCTTGGGCGTGCCCTTCTGCGCGCCGACCTTCGCCGCCACGGTCTCGATCCACTTGGTCGAGGGCGTGATCGGGAAGCCGGGATAGACGAGCGCGCGCCACATCTGCAGCGTGGCGAGCGCGGCCGCCGTGTTGCCGTCGGCGGTGACGGCCTCGCGCGCGGGATAGAACGGGATGTGCGCCGCCTTCACCTTCGCGAGGTCGATGATGGTCGTGTAGCGTTCGCCGCCCGGGGTGTCCACGTGCGGCGTGGGCCCGAGCGTCGTCTCCAGGGTGCTCATGAGCGGGCCTCCTGCACTTCGGTCTCCGGCCAGGCGTCCTCGAACCGCCCCTCCTTGAAGAGCTTCTCGGGGCAGATCTCGATGCACTCGCCGCAGAGCTTGCAGAACGCGCTCACGTCGGCGCCGAGCACCTTGAGGCCGGTCTCCGCGTCCGGCGTCCAGCGGATGATGCCCTCGGGGCAGTTGGTGATGCAGTGGGCGCAGCCGGTGCAGGCGTCCTGCGGGTCCTCGAAGACCAGCCGGAAGCCGCTGCGCGCGTAACTCGCGGTCTTGTTGCCCTGCGACAGCCGCAGGCGGGTCTGCGCCCCGATCGGGAGCTCGCCGTAACCCTCGAAACGGGTCGTCGCGTGATCGCCCGGGCGCGCCTCGTCGAACTCGCCGACGCGGATCGCCTCCCGGGTCGCGAGCAGCGCCTCGCGGTTGCGGTCGAGCAGCACGTCGGGGATGCGGCGCTTCTTGAGCTGGCCGAGGAACACGCCCACGACGTCGTCCATCGGCAGGCCGCCGATGGCCTCGACCATCGCGACGTACGCCGAGACGTTGCCGATCGCGTGCTTGAGGTACTTCGTGCCGATGTCGTCACCCGGCACGGTCATGACGCGTCCCGAGAGGTGGAAGTGCTTCGCGCACTCCTCGGGGCTGCGGCGCGTGTTGATCACGAACGTGCCGCCGTGCGGCACGCCCTCGGCGAAGTCCTGCGTCTTGGCCGCGGCCTCGTCCATCAGCAGCGTCACGACGGGGCGGGTGACCTCGCACGCGACGTCGATCGGGCGAGCGCTCACCCGCAGGAACGAGCGGATGTTGGCGCCGCGCCGGGCGGAGCTGAAGAACGGCCATTCCTGCACGTGGGTGTTGGGCAGGCTCGAGAGCAGGGCGCCCAGGCTCTGGAACGCCAGGACCAGTCCGCCCCCCGCCTTGCCGTCACCCCGGACCTCGAGCACCGACTCCTCGAGGATCCTGCGGGGATCGAGTGTTCGCATCTCCGGCCTACTTCTTCTTCCAGAGGATCGCCTTCCCAGGACAATCCGTCATGATTTGCTGAACTCTTGGCAGGAGGGCCTCGTCGAGGCCCGTGTTGTAGACCTCGGCGACCTCCTCGCCATCCGCCTTGCGGAACGCCTGCGGTATCGCCTTGATGCAGTCGCCGCACTCGGTGCAAAGGTCTTGATCGACAAAGAATTCGGGCAACTGGCCCATCGCGTTCTCTCCTTGAGTTAGGTGGCGCCTTCCACTCCCAACCGGCGGAATCGCCGGACGCGGTGCACTCCCTCGCATAACCTATGCTAGATCAGGTGGTGAATCGCTCAAATCAAACAGGCGAGCCGTATTCGATCCATCCGGAGGACGTCCGCCCCATGCTGCGCTTTCGCGGAAACGCGTTTCATCGCGTCCTTTCCCAGAATCATAGCGACGAAGCCCTCTCCCGACGCCGCTTCCTGCTGAGCCTCGGTGCGCTCGCGGGCGGGGCCGCCATCGCGCCGCTCGTCGCGCGCATTCCCGCCGTCGCGTCGCTGGGCGGGCGCCTGGCGCGCGTCGAGGCGTCGCGCGCGGGCCTGGGCACGTGGATCCGCATCGTCGCGCGCCACCGCGACCCCGCCGCCGCCGAGCGCGCGATCGCGCGCGCCTACGCCGCGATCGACCGCGTCGACCGGCAGATGAGCGTCCACCGCCCCGACAGCGAGCTTTCGCGCGTCAACGCCGCCGCCGGCGAGCGCGCGCTCCCGGTGAGCGACGCGCTGCTCGAGGTCGTCGAGCGCGCGCGCCGCGACGCGATCGAGACGCACGGCGTGCACGATCCCACCGTGCTGCCCCTCATGCGGCTCTACGGCTTCTACGACTCGGGCCGCACGCACCTGCCGGGCGACCGCGAGATCGCGGCCACGCTGGCGTGCATGGGCGCCGGGCTCATCGCGCTCGACCGCCGCGCCGGCACGCTCGGCCTCACGCGCCGGGGCGCCGCGCTGGACCTGGGCTCGATCGGCAAGGGCTGGGCGATCGACCGCGCCGCGGACGCGCTCCGCGCCGAGGGCGTCGAGAACGGGCTCGTCGACGTGGGTCGCAACGTGTACGGCCTCGGCGCGCCGGACGAGGGCGCCGACGGCTGGCGCGTGGGCGTGCTCCACCCGACGACGGGCGCGGTGGACCGCGTGTTCACGCTCCACGACACCGCCGTCGCCACGAGCGGCAATTACGAGCAGTGGCGCACGCTCGACGGCGTCCGCGTCGGGCACCTGCTGGACGCGCAGCTGGGGCGGCCGGCGAATGCGCACCTGAGCGCCACCGTGCTCGCGCGGACCGGCCTCGAGTCCGACGAGAACTCCTCGCGCGCGTTCCTCGCGGGCGAGGCCAGCGTCCGCCACGTCGAGGGCGTTCTCGCGACGCACTTCATCGGATGACCCGATGAGCCACGCGTCCGCCGACCTGCACACGTTCGGCCGCGGGGGCATCCACCCCGGGCCGCACAAGGAAGCCACCGCGGGCAGGGGCATTGACGTGCTGCCCGCGCCCGCCGAGGTCGTCCTGCCGCTGCTCCAGCACCTGGGCGAGCCCTCCGAGCCCATCGTGAAGAAGGGTGAGATGGTGCGCCGGGGGCAGAAGATCGCCGAGGGCGGCGCCACCGGCGTGCCGCTGCACGCGCCGATCAGCGGCAAGGTGCGCCCGGTCGAGAAGCGCCCCCACCCGACCATGGCCGTCGCGCCCTCGCTCGCGATCGCCGCGGTAGAGGGCGCCGAGGGCGAGCTCGAGTTCCCCGAGGACCCGGACTGGCGCTCGCTCGGCTGGGAGGAGGCCCTGGCGCGCGTCCGCGAGGCGGGCATCGTCGGCCTCGGCGGGGCCGCGTTCCCGACGTGGCGCAAGCTCGACTTCGCGCGCAAGGCGCACGTCGACACGCTCGTGATGAACGGCGCCGAGTGCGAGCCGTACCTGACCAGCGACTACCGGCTCATGCTCGCGCACCCGCGCGAGATCGTCGAGGGCTCGTACGCCATCGCCCGCGCCGTGGGCGCCCGCGTCGTCTTCTTCGGCGTCGAGAGCGACAAGCCGGACGCAATGGCGGCGCTGAACGCCGAGATCCGGCGCGCCGACGCCGGCGACCTGCTGCCCGAGGTCGTGCCCTGCGCCGCGCGCTACCCGCAGGGCGCGGAGAAACAGCTCGTCTACGCGGTCACCGGCCGCACCGTGCCGCCGCGCCAGCTCCCGACCGCGGTCTCGGTGCTGGTGCAGAACGTCGCGACCGCGCTCGCGGTGCACGACGCGCTGCGCTTCCGCAAGCCGCTCCTCGACCGCGTGCTCACCGTGACCGGCCCGGGCGTGCGCGAGCCGCGCAACGTGCGCGTGCCGCTGGGCGTGCCGCTCGCGGACGTCGTCGAGTTCTGCGGCGGCCTCACCCCCGACGCGACGCGCATGGTCGCCGGGGGACCGATGATGGGCCGGGCGCTGCCGCGGCTGGACGTGCCGCTCATCAAGGGCATGAACGGGCTCGTGCTGCTCACCGGCAAGGGACCGCTCGAGGACGGCTTCGGCGCGTGCATCCGCTGCGGCCGCTGCCTCGATGCGTGCCCGCTGGGGCTCGAGCCCGACCAGGTCTCGATCCGCGTCGAGGCCGGGCGCATGCTCGAGACCGAGCGCCACGGCGCGCTCGACTGCTACGAGTGCGGCTGCTGCAGCTACGTCTGCCCCGCCGGCCGGCCGCTCGTCCAGTTCATGCAGGTGGCCAAGGGTGCGCTGCGGCGCGCGGCCGAGACGCGGAGGGCCTCGTGAGCGAGACGCCCCGCACGTTCGTCCTCACGCCGGGCCCGCACCTGCACTCGCCCGAAAGCACGGCGCGCATCATGTGGTGGGTCAACGGCGCGCTCGGGCCCGCGGCGCTCTGGGGCATCTACGTGTTCGGTCCCAACGCGCTCGCGGTCGTGCTCGCGTCGATCGCCGGCGCGCTGTCCGCCGAGTGGGCCGCGAGCCGGATGCTGAAGCGCCGCCCCTCGCTCGCCGACGGCAGCGCCGTGTGCACCGGGCTGCTGCTCGCGCTCACGCTGCCGCCGCGGCTGCCGGCGTGGGAGGCGTTCCTCGGCGCGGTGTTCGCGATCGCGCTCGGCAAGATGATCTTCGGCGGGCTGGGCTTCAACCTGTTCAACCCGGCGCTGCTGGGCCGCGCGTTCCTCATGGCCACGTTCCCGCTCGCGATGACGTCGGGCTGGTCCGCGCCGCGCCCCTGGTTCACGGCGCACCTCGACGCGGTGACGACGGCCACGCCGCTCGCCGTGCTCAAGGAGCAGGGCCTCGCCGCCGCGGTGCGTATCGTCACGAGCCCCACGGGGCTGTGGAACGCGCTCGCGCTGGGCTTCCGCCCGGGCTCGATCGGCGAGGTCTCGGTGGTGCTGATCGCGCTCGGCGCCGCGGCGCTGCTCGTGCGCCGGATCATCGCGCTCACGATCCCGCTCAGCGTGATCGCGGGTGTCGCGCTCTCGACGCTGCACACGGGCGTGCCGCTGCTCCACCTGATGAGCGGCGGGCTGTGGCTCGGCGCGTTCTTCATGGCGACCGACTACGTGACCTCGCCCTCCTCGCGCAACGCGCAGGTCGTGTTCGGGCTCATCGTGGGCGTGCTGACCGGCGTGATCCGCGTCTACGGCGGCTACCCCGAGGGCATCTGCTACGCCATCCTGATCGCCAACGCCATGTCGCCGGCGCTCGAGCTGTGGTTCCGGCCGAAGCGCGCGGCCGTCGCGGGGTCCCCGTCATGAGCGACCGGCTCGTCCAGATCGAGGGCACGCCCCGCCGGCCCATGGACCCGCGCGAGATCGCGCGCATCGCGGTCAACCTCGCCGTGGTCTGCGCGCTGGGCGCGATCGTGCTCGGCGGCGTCTACATGGGCACGATCCGCTACCAGGAGGCGGCGCGGCTCGCGGGCGAGCGCCGCGCGGTGAGCTCCATGCTCGCGTTGCCGCCGTCGGCGCGCGTGCTCGAGGTGCGGCAGTTCCTCGACCCCGCCCGGCGCGAGGTCGTCTACCGCGCCCGGCCCTACGGCGAGGACGGCGCGCCGGTGCGCCAGCTCGTCTTCACGCTCGACGGCGCGCTGCGCACGAACGATGCGAGGGCGGCGGCGGCGGACCCGAAGGGCCTCGCCTCGCTCGGCCGGCTTTTCGTCGCCGAGCCGGACGGCGTCCCGGCGGGCTTCGTCATCGAGGGCGAGGCGCGCGGCTACAAGAACCGCATCCGCTTCTTCGTCGCGCTCGACACGGCGTTCACGGTGCAGGGCGTGCGCGTGCTCGAGCACGAGGAGGACCCCGGCCTGGGCGCCGAGGTCGCGACCACCGTCTTCCAGGGCCAGTTCACCGGCCGCGCCGCCGACCGCATCGCCACGCTCGACGTGACGCGCGACCCGATGCCCGAGGACTGGCGCGCGGCGCTGGGCGCCCTCGCGACCGTGCCGGCGCGCACGTGGGAGGCGCAGCACGCGGACCTGGTGGCGCGCGAGGCCGGCAAGCCCATCTACGCGGTGACCGGCGCGACCATCTCGAGCCGCGCGCTGACGCGCGGCGTGCGCACGACCGTGGACCACTTCCGCCGCCGCTGGGCGCTGCTCGCGCCGCAGCTGGGGGGTCGATCGTGAGCGACACCGAGCGCCCGCCGGGCGCGCTGCAGCTGCTGCTCAACGGCATCCTCGCCGAGAACCCGGTCTTCCGGTTGGCGCTCTCGCTCTGCCCCGCCGTGGCCGTCACGACCACCGTGGCGAACGGCTTCATCCTCGGCGTCGCGGTGCTGGCCGTGCAGGTGCTCTCGAGCGTGACCGTGGCGCTCGTGCGCGGCGCGATCCACCCGCGTGTGCGCATCCCGGTCTACACGATCATCATCGCGGTCTGGGTGAGCGCGATCGACATGACGCTCGCCGCGTTCACGCCCGCGCTCTACGCCCAGGTCGGGCTGTACGTGAAGCTGATCGTGGCGTTCGCGATCATCATCTCGCGGCTCGAGGTGTTCGCGTCGCGGCAGCCGCTCGCCCCCTCGTTCTGGGACGGCGCGGGGATGGGCCTCGGCTTCCTGATCGCGCTCGTCGTCATCGGCTCGCTGCGCGAGTTGATGGGCAACGGCTCGTTCCTCGGCGTGCCGCTCGTCCACGGCAAGCCGCTCCTCTTCTTCGCGCTGCCCGCGGGCGGCTTCTTCTCGATCGCGCTGCTGATGGCGTTCTTCAACCGCATCGAGCGCGCGCTCGGCGGCAAGGGGCCGGGCGGGTCCGCCGGGGGGCACCATGGCTGACCTGCGCCTCGCCCCCGCCGCGGCGCTCGCGCCGCTCGCGCTCGTCGCGCTGTTCGCCCTGCCCGCGGTGCTGCCCGTCGCCGCGCCCGCGCAGGGCCATCCCGCCACCGCGCTCGTCCGGGCGCGGGTCGTCCCGCCCGACCGCGTGCAGCTCCGCTTCGACGGGCCGCTCGCCCGCACCGACGCGGCCAACTTCCGCTTCACCGAGGCGTCGGCGCCCGACGCGCCCGTGCCGGTGACGAAGGTCGAGGCCGGCCCCGGCGGCGTCGTGACGCTCACGGTGGCGCAGCCGCTGCGCGCCTCGGACCGCTACCGCATCGAGGTCGCCCAGCCGCCGCTCGGGCGCGACGTGGCGCCCGCGACGTGGGCGCTGCTGCTCACCGTGTTCCTCTCGTCGGCGCTCATCAACAACTTCGTGTTCACGCGCTACCTCGGTCTCTGCATCTTCTTCGGCGTCTCGAAGCGCACCGAGACCGCGGTCGGCATGGGCATCACGTTCACCGCGGTCATGATCTTCACGGCCATGGTGTCGTGGCTCGTCGACACGTTCGTGCTCCAGCCGCTGCACCTCGGGTTCCTGCAGATCCTCGTGTTCATCGGGACGGTCGCCGCGGTCGTGCAGTTCCTCGACACGATGCTCAAGAAGACGCACCCGGCGCTGCACAAGGGCTTCGGCGTGTACCTCGTGCTGATCACGACGAACTGCATCATCCTCGCCGTGCCGCTTCTCAATGCCGGCGCGCATTCGTCCGCGGCCGAGGCGCTGGCGCTGGCGCTCGGCTCCGGCCTCGGCTTCGCGCTGGCGCTGTTCCTGATGTCGTGCGCGCGCGAGAAGCTGGAGCTGGCGCGCGTCCCGAAGAGCTTCGAGGGGCTGCCCATCGCGTTCGCGCTGGCCGGCCTGTTCGCCCTCGCGTTCATGGGTTTCTCGGGTCTGGATTTCTTCCGCTAGGACGTTCGATGGATCACACTGCGATCGGCGTGGCGCTCTGGGGGCTCGGGGTCTTCACCGCGCTCGGCATCGTGTTCGGCATCGCGCTCGGCGGCGCCGCGGAGCGCTTC
>JBAIWU010000468.1:0-1768 GCA_037917155.1 Candidatus Eiseniibacteriota bacterium | reverse complement strand
GCGCCGCGGTGCCGGCCGACGGCGTCGATCTCGTCGATGAAGATGATGCACGGGGCGTTGCGCTTGCCCTGCTCGAACAGGTCGCGCACGCGCGACGCGCCGACGCCGACGAACATCTCGACGAAGTCCGAGCCGCTCATGGAGAAGAACGGCACGCCGGCCTCGCCCGCCACGGCGCGCGCGAGCAGCGTCTTGCCCGAGCCGGGGGGGCCGAGGAGCAGCGCGCCCTTGGGGATGCGGCCGCCCAGGCGCTGGAACTTCTGCGGCTCCTTGAGGAACTCGATGATCTCCTGCAGCTCCTGCTTGGCCTCGTCGCAGCCGGCGACGTCCTTGAACGTGACCTTGGTCTGCGACTCCATCAGCACGCGCGCCTTGCTCTTGCCGAAGCGCAGCGCCGCCGAGCCGCCGCCCTGCATCTGGCGCAGCATGAACATCCACGCCACGAGGAAGAGCACCAGCGGCAGCCAGCTGAACAGCATGCTCATCCAGTCGACGCCGGGCGGGTTCACGCTGACCCGCGCGCCCGCGGCGAGCACCTTGTCCACCAGCGTCGAGCCGTCGCCCAGGAAGTTGGTCTTGAACGACTTCACCTTCACGGGGCGCCCGCCGATCGTCTGCTGCACCTCGGCCTTGAGGTCGCCCGTCAGGGTGCGCGTCTGCTCCGCGAACGTGACGTTGTCCACGTTGCCGCGCTGCACCTCCTGCATGAACACCGCGTAGGGGATGTCCACGCGCTGCGCCACGAGCAGGTTGCCCGAGTACATCTTGTAGGCGACCAGGGCGAGCAGCACGACGAGCACCCAGAACGCGGCCGTCCGGAACGGCCGGCCGGGAGGCGCGGGCAGCTGGGGACCGCGCGGGCCGCCCGGGGGCCGATTGCCGCCCCGCCGGCCGTCCTCACGACGCTCGTCGTCGCGATCCCGCATGAAATGGCTCACGGACTCAGGCCTCCTCGAGAACGCCCACGAAGGGCAGGTTGCGATACCGCTCTCCCGCGTCCATCCCGTATCCAATCACGAATTCCGAGCCGATCGTCCAGCCTTTGTAATCGACCGGGACGGGGATCTTCCTGCAGGGTGCCTTGTCGAGGAGCGTCGCCACTTTGATGCTGGCCGCACCGCGCGATTTCAGCAGATCGAGGATGAACGACACGCTGCTGCCCGAATCCACAACGCCTTCACAGAGCACCAGATGGCGGCCCCGGATGTCGGAGCGCAAGTCCATGATGAGGTGCACCTTGTGGTCCGACGTCGTGCCCGTGTAGGACGACACCGCGAGGAAGTCCAGCTCCAGGTCGATCGGCGTCGCGCGCGCCAGGTCGCACTGGAACATGCAGGCGCCCTTGAGCACGGCCACGAAGAGCGGCCGCTTGCCGTCGTAGTCGCGGGCGAGCTCGAGGCCCATCTCGCGCACCCGCGCCGTGATCTGCTCGGGCGTGAACAGGACGCGAAGGGACGGATCGGCCTGCGTGGTGGAACGGGAATCAGTCATGACGCTCCAGTCGGGACGCGCCCGGCGCGCGCGTCGGGATTGGGTGGGTCCCGGCTGCGCGGCCGGCGCGAGGGGCCTCGGGGCCGCGCGAAGCGGGACGGGTGGGAACGCCGGCCAGTCTACCATCGCCGGTCCGGGCCAGCACGATCCGGTCGCGCTCGCGCACCGCGCTCCAGCCGTCGGGAAGCGCCACGCGGGCGCCGGCGCGTCCGCGGAGCAGTCGCGCGAGCGCCATCACGTGCCGTCGGGTGAGCCCGTCCGATCCCGGGTTCGCACT
>JBAIWU010000467.1:0-9584 GCA_037917155.1 Candidatus Eiseniibacteriota bacterium | reverse complement strand
GCCCGTGGACGTGCTGGCGCGGCCCGGCGCCGGGACCGCGCCGGTCGCGCCGGCGGGCGTGCGCCTGCTCGCGCGCGACGAGGCCGGCGAGGACGCGGTCGCGACGCTGACCTCCGCGGCGCGGCTGGTGCTGGCCGACGTGCGCCTCGAGGCGGTCGTGCGCGCCGTGCTCGCCGACGAGCGCGCGATCGTGCCCTCCAGCAACGGTCGCGGGGTTCGCGGAGCCGCGGCCGAGCGCGCCTCGGCCGCGGACGCTGAGCCGCTGCGGGAGTTCAACGGCTTCGGCGGCTTCAGCGCCGACGGGACCGAGTACGTGATCCGCATGCGCTGGGAGCACGGACGGCTCGTGCGCCCGCCGCTGCCCTGGGTGAACGTCATCGCGACGCCGGAGTTCGGGTTCATCGCGAGCGAGACCGGCGCGGGCAGCACGTGGAGCCTCAACAGCCGCGAGCACCGCCTGACGCCGTGGTCCAACGACCCCGTACTCGATCCGCACGGCGAGGCGCTCTACCTGCGCGACGAGGACACCGGGGCGTGGTGGTCGCCGCTGGCGGGCCCGGCGCCGCAGGCCGCGGACCACGAAATGCGCCACGGCTTCGGCTACAGCGTGGGCCGGCACGTCGCCGACGGGCTCGAGCAGGAGGTGACCCTGTTCGCCGCGATGGACGCGCCGGTGAAGGTGGCGCGCGTGCGCGTGCGCAACCTGGGCGCGAGGGCGCGGCGGCTGTCGTTCTGGGCGTACCAGCGGCTCGTGCTCGGCGTGCTGCCCGCGGAGAGCTCGCGCTTCGTGGTCAGCGAGGACGATCCGGGATCCGGCCTGCTGCTCGCGACGAACGCCGCGGCCGGCGAGTTCGCGGACCGGGTCGCGTTCGCGGCGGCGGTGGCGCCGGACGCCGCCGAGCGGCAGGTGACATGCGACCGGGAGGCGTTCCTGGGGATCGGCGGCTCGCCCGAGCGCCCGCGGGCGCTGGCCGAGGGCGCGCTGGACGGACGCGCCGGCGCGGGACTCGATCCGTGCTTCGCCGAGAAGCGCGTGCTCGAGGTGCCGCCGGGTGGGACGGTCGAGTGCGCGTTCCTGCTGGGCGAGTGCGCCGGCGCGGACGAGGCGCGCGCGCGGGTGGCGGCGCTGCGCACGCCGGGCGCGGTCGAGCGTGCGCTCGAGGCGACGAAGGCGTTCTGGAGCGACTTCGTCTCGGGCGTGTCGATCGAAACGCCCGAACCGGCGCTGGACCTGATGGTCAACGGCTGGCTCGCGTACCAGACGCTGAGCTGCCGCATCTGGGGGCGTTCGGCGTTCTACCAGTCGGGCGGCGCGTTCGGGTTCCGCGACCAGCTCCAGGACGCGGCGTCGCTGCTGCACCTGAGACCGGCGCTGGCGCGGGAGCAGATCCTGCTCCACGCGGCGCACCAGTTCGTCGAGGGCGACGTGCTGCACTGGTGGCACCCGCCGCTCGCGAAGGGCATCCGCACGCGCTTCGCCGACGACCTGCTCTGGCTGCCGCTGCTCGCCGCGTACTACGTCGGCGCCACGGGCGACACGGCCCTGCTCGCCGAGCGCGTGCGCTTCCTCGAGGCGCCGGCGCTGGCGCCGGGCGAGGACGAGCGCTTCCTCGTGCCGCGCGACTCGGGCGAGGAGGCGGACGTCTACGAGCACTGCTGCCGGGCCATCGACCGTTCGCTCGTGCGCGGGGCGCACGGGCTGCCGCTCTTCGGCACGGGCGACTGGAACGACGGTATGAACCGCGTCGGGCGCGAGGGGCGGGGCGAGAGCGTCTGGATGGGCTTCTTCCTGTACGCGATCCTTGGCGACTTCGTGCCCCTGTGCGAGCGCCGGGGCGACCACGAGCGCGCCGCGCAGTACGCCCGCATTCGCGACCAGCTCCGCTCCGCGGTGAACGACGCGGGCTGGGACGGCGAGTGGTACCGCCGCGCGTACTACGACAACGGCGAGCCCATGGGCTCGGCCGCGAGCGACGAGTGCCGCATCGACGGGCTCGCGCAGGCCTGGGCGGTGATCTCGAAGGCGGCGCCGCCGGAGCGCGCGCGGGCGGCGATGGACGCGGTGCTGCGCGAGCTCGTTTCGGAGGAGGACGGCCTCATCCGCCTGCTCACGCCGCCGTTCCAGCACACGCCGAACGATCCCGGCTACATCAAGGGCTACGTGCCCGGCGTGCGAGAGAACGGCGGCCAGTACACGCACGCGTCGCTGTGGGTCGTGCGCGCGTTCGCCGAGCTCGGCCGGGACGACCTCGCGGCGCGCCTGCTCGCGATGCTCAGCCCGGTGAGCCACACGAGCGATCCGGAACGGCTCGCGACGTACCGCACCGAGCCGTACGTGATCGTCGCGGACGTGTACGGCGAGCCGCCGCACGTCGGGCGCGGCGGCTGGACGTGGTACACGGGCTCGGCCGGATGGATGCTGCGCGTCGCGATCGAGTCCGTGCTGGGCATCCGGTTCTCGCACGGGGAAACGCTGCGCATCCGCCCGTGCACGCCCCCCGAGTGGGGCTGGTACCGCGTGCGCTACCGGCTGCGGGGCGGGCGCACGACGTTCGCGATCACGGTTCGCAGCTCCGGCGAACCGGGTGGCCGGGTCGCCCGGGCGAGCCTGGACGGACAGCCCGTTGCCCTCCAAGAGGGTACGGCCGTGGTGCCGGCGCAGGACGACGGCGGGACCCACGAGGTCGAGATCGAGCTCGGTCCCGGCGGCGCCCACGGGGACCGCTGAGGGCCGGACGGGCAGGAGTCGCTCTCGAAACGTCCCGTTCACCTGAATCAGGATGTAACATGTTTGATTGCAGTTTCATTGGCGTTGTTGTTGACGCGCTCGCGGGACCCATGTAATCGTTTTCAGCAGATGGCCGCGACGGTGTCCTCGCAGGCGTAGCGACCCCATCGCCGCGGCCCTTCGATTCGCGATGGCGATCCGAGCGCGGAGTCGTGAGGAGCCGCGCGGGAGCCTGACGGCCCGAGGGCAAAGCTCGGCCCTCGACCCATCGGAGCGTGCGCGTCACGCTCTGCGAAGACTCGTACGACCCCCAGAGATGCATCCGCAGGATCCTCAGGTGAAGTCCCCAGTCCACCCATCGAAGGAGGAGCCCCAACCATGAAGCGGATCGGTTACCTCAGTGTGGCGGTGTTCGCGCTGGCGCTGGGCCTCACGGCCGTCGCACAGGCGCAGACGCCGAATCCCAACGGCGCGTTCCTGAACCTCCGGTTCTTCAACAACTGCCCGGTCTCGACGGTGACGCCCACGAACGCCTACCCGGCCAGCATCTCGATCTCGGACGTGGATCCATTCATGTTCGCCGGGACGAACAAGCACCTCTGGAAGTTCTCGGAGGACGGCGGCTCGACGCAGGCGACGTTCTACAACGCGTCGAACTACTGGTTCTGCTCCGACGTGACGCTGTCGGGCACGGACCCGAGCGACCTCGAGGGCGGCCTCGAGATCTCGCCGTGGTGGTCGGACGGCGACGGCCAGTTCATGATCAACGCCAACACCGGCGAGATCGCGGTGTTCGGCGGCCGGCTGCCGTTCTGCTCCAACCACGCCAGCACCTATCCCCCGGGATACTGGCCGCAGCCGGACTACGTGAACGGCGCGACGATCCACATGGCGATGATGTACATCGCCGGCGCGATCGACCCGACGATCTCCGGCATCCCGGCGAAGGTGACCTACAGCACGGTCAACGGCGGCACGCCGTACCAGTTCGGCCCGATCGCGTTCGACGAGGGCAACACGTCCGAGAACCCGCCGCACGGCCTCTGGGGCGAGCTGCAGCCGACGAGCGTCGGTGGCTACCTGCAGTGCAGCCACCAGAGCGACATGGTGACGTCGGCGTACATCACGTTCGCGAACATCTGCTACTCGAACCTGCAGTCGACGCCGGCCAAGACGTCGACCTGGGGCGCGCTCAAGGCCCTGTATCGCTAGGCTCCGCGGCGGGTCGTGCGGCCCGCCGACCGGCAGAAGGCACGGCCGCTCCCGCTCGCGCGGGGGCGGCCGTCGCGCATGGAGTTCGGGCCCGGAACCGCGGCGTCCCGGGCCGCATCCAAGTCCCTGCGCTCGAGCCGCGGGAAGGAGGGAGCCGATGGAGGTCCGGCCGGTGGAGATGGCGACGTTCGCGGGCGGCTGCTTCTGGTGCCTCGAGGCGGCGTTCGAGCAGCTCCAGGGCGTGCAATCGGTGCGTCCGGGCTTCTCGGGCGGCGATCCGCGCGCGACGACCTACGAGGAGGTCTGCCGCGGCACGAGCGGCCACGCCGAGGTGGTCGACGTGACGTTCGACCCCGGCACCGTGACCTACCGCACGCTGCTGGAGGTGTTCTTCAGCCTCCACGATCCCACGACGCTCAACCGCCAGGGCGCGGACGTGGGCTCGCAGTACCGCTCGGCCATCTTCTTCCGCTCGCCCGAGCAGCACGCGGCCGCGACCGCGATCATCGCCGAGCTGGCCGGCGAAGGCGTCTGGCCCGATCCCATCGTGACCGAGGTCGTGCCGTTCGAGCGCTTCATTCCCGCCGACGCCCACCACGAGGCCTATTTCCGCCGCCACCCCGAGCAGCCGTACTGCCGCGCCGTGATCGGGCCCAAGCTGGCGAAGCTGCGCAAGCGCTGGTCGCACCTGCTTGGGCCGGGCGTCCCGGGCACGGCGGCGAGGTGAGCGGCGCCGGCATGAAACACCGGTTCGTCGCCGCGCACGGGCCCGCCGGCCCTTGCCCCGCGGCCGGCCGGGGATGGTATGATCACGGCCTCATGAACGCCGTGCGCGGGGTGCAGCGGAACTGTTGTTGTCGCGGGCGAGGCGGTCGCCTCCCGTCCGCGAATCCGTTGCGCTGACCCGTCCGCACGCACGACCGATTCGACCGACGCGAAGGCAGCCGTCTCCGTACACGCTACGGGCGGCTGCCTTCGCGTTACGGGCGCCCGGGCCACCCAGGGGAGCTCCACAGATGGCACGCATCCACGAGAGCATCGTCGACACCATCGGCCACACGCCCCTCGTGCGCACGCACCGGCTGCGCGCGGGCCTGGCCGCCGACCTCGTCCTGAAGCTCGAGTCGTTCAATCCGATGTCCTCGGTCAAGGACCGCATCGGCTACTCGATGATCCAGGACGCGATCGCCCGCGGCACCGTCCGCCCCGGCGAGACGACGATCATCGAGCCCACCTCGGGCAACACCGGCATCGCGCTCGCGTTCATCTGTGCGGCCAGGGGCATCCCGCTCGTGCTCACCATGCCGGAGACGATGTCGCTCGAGCGCCGCAAGGTCCTGCAGGCGCTGGGCGCGAAGGTCGTGCTCACGGAGGGCGCCAGGGGCATGAAGGGCGCCATGGCGCGCGCCGAGGAGCTGCAGCGCGAGACGCCGAACTCGATCATCATCGGGCAGTTCGACAACCCCGCGAACCCGAGGATCCACCGCGAGACGACGGCGGTCGAGATCTGGGACGACACGGACGGCCGGGTGGACTTCCTCGTGGCCGGCGTCGGCACGGGTGGCACGCTCACGGGCGTCGCCGAGGCGATCAAGGCGCGCAAGCCCTCGTTCAAGGCGGTCGCCGTCGAGCCGCGGGACTCGGCGGTGCTCTCGGGCGGCGCCCCGGGCCCGCACAAGATCCAGGGCATCGGCGCGGGCTTCGTGCCGGGCGTGCTCAAGACCGAGCTGATCGACGAGGTCATCCAGGTGACCAACGACGAGGCCTTCGCCATGGCGCGGCGGCTCTGCCGCGAGGAGGGCATCATGGTGGGCATCTCGTCGGGCGCGGCGACGCATGCGGCGATCCAGGTGGCGGCGCGGCCCGAGAACGCGGGCAAGCTGGTCGTGGCCGTGCTCGCGAGCCACGGGGAGCGCTACCTCTCCACGCCGCTGTTCGATTTCCCGGAGGACGCCCCGCAGGCGTAGGGTGGCCGAGGCATGTACCGACTCCTCGAGGACCTGCAGACCGTGCGCCGGAAGGACCCGGCCGCACGGAACGCGGTCGAGATCCTGCTCTGCTACCCGGGGCTGCACGCGCTGTGGTCGCACCGCGTGGCGCACCGGCTCTGGCGCTGGCGCGTGCCGGTGCTGCCGCGGCTGCTCTCGCACGCGTCGCGCTTCCTCACCGGCGTCGAGATCCACCCCGGGGCCGCGATCGGCCGGCGCGTGTTCATCGACCACGGCATGGGCGTCGTGATCGGCGAGACCGCCGTCGTGGGTGACGACTGCCTCATCTACCAGGGCGTCACGCTCGGCGGCACGTCGCTCAGCCCCGGCAAGCGGCATCCCACGCTCGAGGACCACGTGGTCGTGGGCTCGGGCGCGAAGGTGCTCGGCAACATCACGCTGGGAGCGCACTCGCGCGTCGGCTCGGGCTCGGTCGTGATCCGGTCCTGCCCGCCGCACTCGACCGTCGTCGGCATCCCGGGCCGAGTCGTCGAGGAGAAGCCCGCCGAGGAGGCGCGTCCCGGTCACGAGCTCGAGCACAACCGCCTGCCCGATCCCACCGCGCGCGCCATCACGGCGCTCCACGAGCAGCTGCAGGCGCTCGCGCGCGAGGTCGCCGAGGTGCGGCAGCGCCCGGTCGACATCGTGCTGCCGCCGGGGCTGACGCGGGCCGACATCGAGGAGGCGTTCCGCGCCATCGCCGAGGACGCCGAGGACGCGCGCGCCACGGCCGGCGACTTCCGCGAGGGCGCGGGGATCTGAGCGCGGCCGGCGCGGCTCAGCCGATCGCGGGCTTCTCCGGTCCGGCGACGGCGCGCGCGCGGCCGTGGCGCAGCTGGCGCTGGAACGCGTCGAGGTAGGTGTAGACGACCGGCGTCACGTACAGCGTGATGAGCTGCGAGAACGCCAGCCCGCCCACGACCGCCAGGCCCAGGGGGCGGCGCGACTCCGCGCCCGCGCCGAAGCCGATCGCGATGGGGAGCGTGCCCATCAGCGCGGCCATGGTGGTCATCATGATGGGCCGGAAGCGCACGAGACAGGCCGGCAGGATGGCCGCGCGCGGCTCCTTGCCCTCGGTGCGCTCGGCGTCGAGCGCGAAGTCGATCATCATGATGGCATTCTTCTTCACGAGCCCGATCAGCATGATGATGCCGACGAACGCGTAGATGCTCAGCTCGGTGCGGAAGAGCAGCAGCGTCAGCAGCGCCCCGAACCCGGCGAAGGGAAGGCCCGAGAGGATCGTCAGCGGGTGGATGAAGCTCTCGTAGAGCACGCCGAGCACGAGGTAGATGACGAGCACGGCGAGCACGAGCAGCGCCATCAGGCCCTGCTGGCTCGCCTGGAACACCTGCGCCGTGCCGAAGAAGTTCGTGCTGATGCTCGAGGGCAGCACCTCGCGCGCGATCCGGCCCACGAGCTCCGTGCCCTGGCCGAGCGAGACGCCGGGACGCAGGTTGAACGAGATCGTGACGGCGGGGATCTGGCCTGAGTGGTTCACGGACAGCGGGCCGACGTCCGACGAGAGCCGCGCGACCGAGCCGAGCGGCACGAGCACGCCCTTGTTCGAGCGCACCGACAGCAGCGCGAGCGCCGAGGGATCGCGCTGGTACCGGGGCATCAGCTCGAGGATCACCCAGTACTGGTCGTTGGGCGTATAGACCGTCGAGACCTGGCCCGAGCCGTACGCGTTGTAGAGCGCCTCCTCGACCTGCAGCGCGCTGACGCCCAGCGAGGCCGCGCGGTCCCGGTCGATCTGGACCTCGACCTGCGGGTTGCGGATCTGCAGGTCGCTCGTCACGTCCTGCAGGTCGGGCTCCTTCTGCAGGCGCGCGAGCAGCGCGTTGGCGCCCTCGTAGAGCGACGTGATGTCCGCGCTCTGCAGCGTGAACTGGTACTGGCTCTTCGCGACGCGGCCGCCGACGCTGATCACCGGCGGGTTCACGAGGTAGCAGCGGATGCCGGGTACGCGCGCGAGCTTGGGCTGCAGCTCGCGGATGACCTCGTCGGCCGACAGCCTGCGCTCGCTGCGCGGCTTGAGGCGGATGAAGATGCGCCCCTGGTTGGTGGAGCTGACGCCGCCGCCGCCGGCCGTGGACATGTAGTCCTGCACGTTGGGGTCGCGGGCGACGATCGCCGCGACCTGCTGCTGGTGGGCGACCATGACGTCGAAACCCGTGCCCTCGGCGGCTTCGGTCGTGCACGTCAGCTGCCCGGTGTCCTCCGAGGGGATGAAGCCCTTGGGCACGAAGCGGAACAGCACCACCGTGCCGATCACGATCACGAGCGAGAACAGCATCGTCGTGCCCCGGTGGTCCATGACCCAGTTCAGCGACCGCTCGTAGGCGTCCACCATGCGCTGGTAGCCGGTCTCGACCGCCACGTAGAAGCGGCCGTGGGCCTGCGTGTGCTCCGGCCTGAGGAAGCGGCTGCACAGCATGGGCGTGAGCGTGAGCGACACGAAGCCCGAGACCAGGATCGCGGCCGAGATCGTGACGGCGAACTCGTGGAACAGGCGACCGAGCAGACCGCCCATGAGCAGCACGGGGATGAACACCGCGACCAGCGACAGCGTCATCGAGAGGATCGTGAACCCGATCTCGCGCGAACCGTCGAGCGCCGCCTGCAGGGCCGGCTTCCCCGACTCCATGTGGCGGTGGATGTTCTCGAGCATCACGATGGCGTCGTCGACGACGAAGCCCACCGAGAGCGTCAGCGCCATGAGCGAGAGGTTGTCGAGGTTGTAGCCCATCCGCTGCATGACGCCGAACGTGCCGATGACCGAGAGCGGCAGCGCGAGGCTGGGGATCACCGTCGCGGGCAGGTTCTTGAGGAACAGGAAGATCACGAGCACGACGAGGGCGAACGTCAGCAGCAGGGTGAACTGGACGTCCTTCACCGAGTTCCGGATCGAGACGGAGCGGTCGTAGAGCCTGTTGACCTCGACCGACGCGGGCAGCTGCGTCTTGAGCCGGTCGAGCAGGTCGCCCACCCGGTCGGCCACCTCGACGGTGTTCGTGCCGGGCTGGCGCTGGATCGCGAGCACGATGGCGCGGTCGCCGTGCACCCAGCTCGCGACGCGGTTGTTCTGCACGTCGTCGATGACCGTGCCGAGGTCGCGCACGCGCACCGGCGCGCCGTTGCGCCACGCCACGACGAGCGCGCCGAAGTCCTTCGCGTTGGCGAGCTGGCCGTTCGCCTGCACGGTGGCGGTGCGGTTCGTGCCCCACAGGATGCCGGTCGGCAGGTTGACGTTGCCCGCGTTGATCGCGTCCGCGACCTCGTCGATGCCGACCTGCGCGGCGTTGAGCGCGTGCGGGTTGAGCTGGACGCGGATGGCGTACTTCTTGGCGCCGTACACCTGCACCTGCGCCACGCCGTTGACCATCGAGACCCGCTGCGACAGGTAGTTCTCGGCGAAGTCGTCCAGGGTCGACATCGCCAGCATGCGGGACGAGATCGCGTAGAACAAAATCGGCGAGTCGGCCGGGTTCACCTTCTGGTCGGAGGGCGGGATGATCCCGGTGGGCAGGCGGCGCAGCGTCTGCGCGATCGCGGCCTGCACGTCCTGCGCGGCCGCGTCGATGTCGCGGTCGAGCGTGAACTGCAGCGTGATGCTCGTGCTGCCCTGGCTCGAGGACGAGGTCATCACGTCGAGG
>JBAIWU010000466.1:0-2727 GCA_037917155.1 Candidatus Eiseniibacteriota bacterium | reverse complement strand
CGCGCCGCCAGCACGGCGTAGCTCGACAGGCGCACGACGTGCGCGCCCACCGTGGCCCACGCGGCGCCCGCGACGCCCAGCCGCGGGAACGGCCCCAGCCCGTAGATGAGCAGCGGCGCGAACAGCGCGTTCATGGTCACCGCCCCGAGCTCGACGAGGAACGGCGTGCGCGTGTCGCCGGCGGCCCGCAGCACGCCCTCGCACGTCTCCGCGGCGAGGAACACGGGCGCGGCCGCGAGCACGACCCCGAGGTAGGCCGCGCCGTCGGCCACGACCTCGCCGCCCGGGTCCATGAGGCGGAAGATCGCGCGCGCGCCGAAGAGCCCCAGCGCCGTGCCCGCGAGGCCCATGCACGCCGAGGCGCGGATCCCCTTCCACGCGGCGACGCCCGCGCGCGTCCGGTCGCCGGCGCCCACGAGCTGGCTGACGTACGCGCTGATGCCCATGCCGAAGATGTCGTTGAGCGACAGCACGCACCACATCACGAACACCGACGTCGTGATCGCCGCGGTGGCCGTGGTCCCGAGCCCGCGCACCCAGAGCGCGTCGACCCACTGGAACGCCAGCCGCAGCGTCTGCGAGGCCAGGATCGGCAGCGCCAGATGCAGCAGTGCCCGCGGCACCGGCTGCGCCAGCGACGCGGGAGGCGCCGCGACGTCGCTCACGCGCCCGCCGGCGTGCGGGGGCCCGCGTAGACGCGCAGCGCGAGGTCGCCGGCGTGCACGTCCATGAGCGCGTGCACGAGCATGGCGGCCCACAGCGAGCCGGTGACCCAGACGATGCCGGACAGGAACAGGCCCACGGCGCCGGTCGCGACGACGCCGCGCGGGCCCTGGTAGGTGTGCGCGATCCCGAACAGGACCGCCTGCGCGACCGCCGCCATCCAGAACGCGGGCAGCACGCCGGCGAACAGCCACGTCGCGAAGCCGCGGAACAGGATCTCCTCGCAGACGCCCGCCGTGACGCACAGCCACACGAATCCCGGCATCTCGTCGCGCTCGTGCGGCATGAGCTTCGCCACCGGCTCGAGCCGCTCGCGGACGCGCTCGACGAGCTCGGGCTTCGTCGCGAGCTGCCGGCGCTGGCCGGCGAGCACCGCGACGACGAACGCGAGCCCCGCCAGCACGCCCGCGAGGCCCCACGGGGCCGGGGCCCCCAGGCCCAGCGAGACGAACGGGCGCCCGCGCGCGAGCCACAGCACGACGAGCAGGGCGACGAGCCCCCACTGCGTGGCCATCGCCCGCAGCCACAACCTGCGGCGCCCGGTCGCCGCCCGCTCGGTGTCGAGCCGGCGCAGCGCGCGCATGCCGAACCACGCCCGCGCGCCGAGCCCGACGACGAGGATCGCCAGCAGCAGCCAGTCGTAGACGGTGGGCATGTTCGTCTCCGGGTGGGGCGCGGATCGCGCGGAGCCGACGGGCCGGGATTCCGGGCCCCGCTGGGGAGCGCCGCGCAAGGCCGTCGCGGGCCGTTCCCGAACGGAACCTAGCCCAGACCCTCCGCGGACTTCCAGCGGGGCACGCCGGGACGCGCCGCGCCCGGCCGCGGAGTAGACTGCGCGCGGCTCCACGTCCTCACCGCCGGTCCCGATCCCCGAGGCCCACATGCGACGTCCATCGCTCGCCGTCCTTTCGCCGTCCCTCGCGGCCGTCCTGCTGCTCGCGTCCCCGCATTCCGTCCGCGCCGTCCCCGCGCCGCCCGCGCTCGCCCTGGGCGAGTCCCGCCCGGTCGAGACCACGCTCGGCAACCCCGCTCTGCCGACCGCCCAGTCCGTGTGGGTCGACATGATCCGCTCGGCGCGCCACACGCTCGACCTCGAGGAGTTCTACTTCTCGCACCGCCCCGGCGAGTCGCTGCAGCCCGTGCTGGACGAGCTCGGCCGCGCCGCCGCGCGCGGCGTGCAGGTGCGCATCCTGCTCGACGCCGGCATGTCCCGGACCTACCCGCAGCCCGCCGACTCGTTCGCCCGCATGCCCAACGTGACGCTGCGGACCGTGGACTACCGCCGGCTCGCGGGCGGCGTGCAGCACTCCAAGTACATCGTCGTCGACGACGCCGAGGCGTGGATCGGCAGCCAGAACCTCGACTGGCGCGCGCTCACGCAGATCCACGAGCTCGGCATCCGCATCCGCGAGCCGCGGCTCGCCCGCGCGATCGCCGGCGTGTTCGCCACCGACTGGGCGGCCGGCGACACGACGAAGCCGTTCGCGCCGGGGCCGGCGGTCACGCTGGCCTGGCCGCTCGAGGTGACGCAGGGCCCCGGGCACAGGGCGCAGGTGTGGCTCGGCGCCTCGCCCCGCTCGACCACGCCCGCGGGCATTCCCTGGGACCGCGACCTGATCGTGCAGCGCCTCGAGGCCGCGAAGCACGACGTCGTGCTGCAGACGATGCAGTACGGGGTCCGCGCGCACGGCGGCGCCGACTCCACGCTGCACAAGGCGCTCGTCGCCGCGGCCGCGCGCGGCGTGCGCGTGCGCATGGTCGTCGCGGACTGGGCGCTGGGCGGCGCGAACGAGGAGGCGCTGCGCGACCTCGCGCGGCACGGCGTGCAGGTGAAGATCTCGCGCGTGCCCGACTGGAGCCGGGGCTACGTGTCGTTTGCCCGCGTCGAGCACTGCAAGTACATGGCCGTGGACGGCGAGTGGCTCTGGATCGGCACCAGCAACTGGGAGCCGAGCTACTTCCTCGACACGCGCAACCTCGGCCTCACGATCCACGATGCCACGC
>JBAIWU010000465.1:0-1876 GCA_037917155.1 Candidatus Eiseniibacteriota bacterium | reverse complement strand
GGCCTCGGGCGTGATCATCGCCGCGATGGTCGGGACGAGCCACTCGTCGGGGAACACCCGCTCAGCCACTCACCAGCCTCCCGGCCTCACCGTCGTCCTCCGCCGTCCAATATGGCCCCCGGCACAGGGGCTGGCAACGCGAACTGCAGTCAGAACTTGTACCCGCCGGCCCGCGCACCGCCCGGCCCACTTGCAGCCCCTCTCACCTCTGACCTGATACCTCTCACCTCTCGCCTCTGACCTCTCACTCCCGCCCGTCACAGGATGTCCCAGAACTCCCTGCTCACGTCCACGCTCGCCCCCAGCCGTCCGTTCCGGAGCCCGTAGCCCACGTCGCAACGCACCAGGTCGTGGAGCCAGCCGAAGCCCAGGCCGACGACCGGCCGCACGCCGCGCGACGGTGCCCCGAGCGCGAGCGCGTCCGGGCGGCCGTTCCCGGTCCAGCCGGCCGCCGCGAACGGGATGAGCGTGAGCGTGCGGCCGGTCCCCGCGAACGAACCCAGCGGGATCTCCGGCACCGGAACGGGAACGCGCCACTCCAGCGAGGCCCACCCCGCCGCGCGCCCCGTGTAGGCGCGGAACCCCTCGCCCAGCAGGGTGCCGCGCCCGCCGAGGACGAAGGCGCGGTGCGCGGGCAGGTCGTGCGTCGCGGCGCCGGCACTCGCGCTCGCCACCAGCCACCCGCTCCCGGCCGGGACCTGCCAGCGCAGCGATCCGTAGCCGCGGGCGTACGTGCGCGTCCCGGCTCCCCCTTCCAGCTCCAGGCGGCCGGAGAGCCCGTGCTCCAGCGCGAACGAGGGCGCCAGGCGCCGCACCCTCAGGCGCGCCACGGTCCAGCTGCCGCTGCCCACCGGGGGATTCGGGTCGGTGAACGCACCCCGCGCCCAGGTGGCGTGCGTGGCGAGCGAGCCGATCCGCTCCCAGCCCGCGGTCGCCTCGATCGTCGTGCGCCCACCCAGCGCCACGGTCGCGCCGCCCTCGCCGCCCGTCGCGAGGAAGTAGTCGCCGAAGTCGGCGCCGGCCTCCTGCGCGGAGATCGAGTTCACCACGCCCGAGATCACCGGCTCGTCGCCGAGGTCGCTGACGGCCCGCGCGCCCGCGAGGCGCCACGTCCAGGAGCCCCGCCGCGCCGCCAGCTGCGCGCCGCCGGTGAACAGCGTGGTCGCCGTGGCGGCGCCCGCGTGCACGTGCAGCACGGTCGCGTCGTTCGCGGCGCGCAGCGTGCCGCCGATCCCGAGCGCGACGCCCTCCACACGGTTGAAGTGCGCGAAGTCCGAGACCGAGCTGCCGCCGAGCTGCGCGCGCCGCAGGCCGTCGAGCGCGTGGCCCATCGCCACCGCGGCCACCTGCGCGCGCACCGCCGCGAAATCCAGGTCGTGCGGCGCGTCCGCGAGCGCGCGGATGGCCGCGCCGATGGAATCGCGCCACGGGAAGGTGTCGCGCACCACCGGGTCCAGCGCCACGATCTCGGGGCCCGGCATCCCGAGGATCCCCGCCGGCACGCCCTGGTTGATCGTGTAGTCGCCGATCTCCCAGCGGCCCTGGATGATGCCGCGCGCCGGGAAGTCGAGCAGCGTGCCGCGGCGCCGGATCGCGATCTCCTGGCGGTAGGGCAGCCAGAACCGCCCCTGGAACAGGCCGTTCTCGATCGAGATCGTGATGTCCTCGAGCTCCTGGTCGAGGTACGCGGCCCGCGTGAACTCGAAGGACATGCGCACCAGGTCGCCCTGGTCCGTATCGATGTAGATCGAGCCGACGAGCCGCGGCGCCGCGAAGTCGCGCGGGCGCACCAGCACCTCGTAGACGCGGATCGCGCGGTCGGGCAGCTGGATGGCGAGCGAGTCCTTGAGCGCGTACTCGTAGAGCGCCGGCCCGT
>JBAIWU010000464.1:0-3176 GCA_037917155.1 Candidatus Eiseniibacteriota bacterium | reverse complement strand
GGCGCGACGCGCGCGTCGAGCGCGCGCACCGTGTCGTACCAGGGCGTGCGCGCGCCCGTCCCCCACTCGATCATGGCCGGCTGCCAGTTCATCGCCGGGTCGGGCGCCGGCGTCCAGTACGTGAAGTAGCCGATCCCGTGCGCGCCGTACGCGAGCCAGTGCGCCACCTGCCAGCGCAGCAGCGCCGGCGTCATCGGGCGGTACGTGAGGTGCTGGACGAGCTGCACGATGCCCCAGAACGGCAGGCCGTACTCGCGCGCGATGGCGCCGAGCGCGGCGGCGTTCTCGACGAACTGCAGCCGGTCGCCGCTCTCGAGGAAGTCGTACTGGTCGTCGCACAGCACCGCCGGATGCGTCGCGTCGACGTACGCGCGCACGTACGACTCGAACGCCGCGCGCGAGGCGAACACGGAGCGGCCGAGCAGGTTGTTCCACGCCGGGTGTGCGGGGTCGCGCTCGCGCAGCGCGTCGAACCAGTGGCCGAGCTGCTCGAACGAGCCCGCCGGCGGCTCGTCGCCGAGGTAGTAGCCGAGGAACGCCGGATCGTCCCGGTAGCGCGACGCCACCGTGTCCATAGCGGCCGACCACGCCGGCGAGCCGAACGCCACGTCGATCGCGGCGTCGAGCAGCAGGAGCTTCAGGCCCGTGCCGCGCGCGGCGGCGAGCCGGGCGCGGTTGCTCGCGACGTGCCCGGAGTCCTCCCACGCGAGCACGGCCGTGTTGAAGCCCGCTCCGGCCAGCTCGGCGTAGCGCGCCGCGGTGGTGGACTCGACCGGCGGGCTCACCCAGCCGAACAGGGCGAAGCGCGGCAGCGCCGTGGCCGCCCCCGCCGACGCGGCAGCCCCCGGGGCCACGGCCCGGCCGTACGCCCGCAGGGGCTCGACGGGCGCCACGAGCGCCGCCAGCAGGCCCGCGGCCAGCAGCAGGCAGCCGCACTGGACGCGGCTCATGGCGTTCCTGACACCGTCTTGAAGTCCCGAATCCGATCCACTAGCTTGCCCCGGTGCTCGAACGATTGCGGGGCCTCCTCCTGGGAGGCCGGAAGAACCTGCTCGACCCGAGAATCCACCACCAGCTCGCCCTGATCGCATTCTTCGCCTGGGTCGGCCTGGGGTCGGACGGTCTTTCCTCCTCGTCGTACGGCCCCGAAGAAGCCTTCCTCACCCTCGGGCACCACACCCACCTCGCACTGTACCTGACGGTGGCCATCGTGCTCACCGTCTTCCTCATCTCCGCCTCCTACAGCCAGATCATCGAGCTGTTCCCGAGCGCCGGCGGCGGCTACCTGGTGGCCACCAAGCTGCTGGGCACGACCCCGGGCGTGATCTCGGGCGCGGCGCTGGTCGTGGACTACGTGCTCACGATCTCGATCTCGATCGCCTCGGGCTGCGACGCCGTCTTCTCGTTCCTGCCCCACGACCTGCACATCTGGAAGCTGCCCGCCGAGCTGCTCATCGTGATCGGCCTCACCGGGCTCAACCTGCGCGGCGTCAAGGAATCCGTCTCGGTGCTGATGCCGATCTTCGTGGCGTTCGTGCTCAGCCACCTCGTGCTCATCTCCTACGGCCTGACCTCGCACGGAGCCTCGTTCGGCCACATGCTGTCCGACACGCTGCAGGACACGCACTCGGCGGTCCAGGAGCTCGGGCTCCTCGCCGTGGTCGCGCTCTTCCTCAAGTCGTTCTCGATGGGCGGCGGGACGTTCACGGGCATCGAGGCGGTGAGCAACAGCACCTCCATCCTGCGCGAGCCGCGCGTCGAGACCGGCAGGCGCACCATGCTGTACATGGCGCTGTCGCTGTCCCTCACGGCCGGCGGCATCCTGCTCTGCTACCTGCTCGCGGGCATCCACCACGAGCCCGGCAAGACGCTCAACGCGGCGCTGTGGGAGGCGCTGACGCGCACCTGGCGGCCGGGCGGGCTGCCGATCGGGCCGTGGGTCGTCATCTTCACGCTGCTCTCCGAGGGCGCGCTGCTGTTCGTCGCCGCGCAGACCGGCTTCGTGGCCGGGCCCGCGACGCTCGCGGCCATGGCCGTGGACCACTGGGTGCCCAAGCGCTTCGCGCACCTCTCCGAGCGGCTCGTGACGCAGAACGGCATCATCACGATGGGCCTCGCGGCGGTGGCGACGCTGCTCTACACGGGCGGCTCGGTGAAGATCCTGATCGTCATGTACTCGATCAACGTCTTCCTCACGTTCACGCTCTCGCAGCTCGGCATGGTCCGCCACTGGTGGGAGGTGCGCGCGGTGCAGCCGCACTGGAAGCGGCGCTGGCTCCTGGCGCTGCTCGGCACGGCCGTGACCGCGTCCATCCTGCTGATCACGTCGGTCATCAAGTTCATGCAGGGCGGCTGGGTCACGCTCGCCGTGACCGGCGCGCTCGTCGCCGCGTGCACGCTCGTGCGCCGGCACTACCAGCAGGTGCGCGGCGTCCTGCGCAGCCTCGACGAGGTGCTGAGCGACCTGCCGTTCGCCGACCGGCCCAACCCGCCCGAGCTGGCGCCCGAGGGCCCCACGGCGTTCGTGCTCGTCGAGTCGTACGCGGGCCTCGGCATCCACACGCTGCTCAGCGTGCACCGCATGTTCCCGCGCCACTTCAAGAACCTCGTCTTCGTCACCGTGGGCCTCGTGGACTCCGGCCAGTTCAAGGGCACCGAGAGCGTGGCCGCGCTCGAGGACAAGGTGCGGACCGACCTCGAGCGGTACGTCGAGCTGGCGATGAAGATGGGCTACTACGCCGAGTACCGCTACACGCTCGGGACCGACCTGATCGAGGAGCTGGAGCACATCTGCTTCGACCTCATCAAGGAGTTCCGGCGCAGCATGGTGTTCGCGGGCCAGCTCGTGTTCCAGCGCGAAACGCTGTTCACGCGCAGCCTGCACCACGAGACAGCGTTCTCGATCCAGCGCCGCCTGCAGTTCGCGGGCATCCAGGTCGTCATCCTCCCGATCCGCGTCTGGGAGCAGAAGCAGCCGTTGCCCGCGCGGGCCTCATGATCGAGCGATTGCGCCAGGCGCTCTTCGGAGCGCCGCGGAACCTGCGGGACCCCCACGTCCACCACCAGCTCGCGCTGATCGCGTTCTTCGCGTGGGTCGGCCTGGGCTCGGACGGCCTGTCGTCCTCGTCGTACGGCCCCGAGGAGGCCTTCCTCGCGCTCGGGGGCCATCCCCACCT
>JBAIWU010000463.1:0-17766 GCA_037917155.1 Candidatus Eiseniibacteriota bacterium | reverse complement strand
CGCCGACCCTCGCCCGCACCCTCACGCCCCTCGGCCGGCGCGTCCAGGGGCTCGTCGGCGCCGTCGTGCCGCAGCCGCTTGACGTTCTCGAGCGCGTCGCGGGCCGCCGCCTGCTCGGCCTCCTTCTTGTTGTGGCCGCGGCCCTCGCCCAGCGTGCGCCGCCCCACCATGACCTCGACCATGAAGTGCTTCGAGTGGTCGGGGCCGTACTCGCTGCGGATGCGGTACACCGGGTGCGTGCGGTAGGTGCTCTGCACGTACTCCTGCAGGTGGCTCTTGTAGTTCGTGTGCCGCTTGTCGGCCACGATCTCGTCGGCGTCCTCGAGCAGGTGGCGGTGGATGAACTGCCGCGCGGCCTCGAAGCCCTGGTCGAGGTAGATCGCGCCGAGCACGGACTCGAACGCGTCTGCGAGGATCGACAGGCGCTGGCGCCCGCCCGATTCCACCTCGGAGTGGCTCATGAGCACGTACCGGCCCAGCCCCATGCGCAGGGCGCGCCGGGAGAGGATCGCCTTCGAGACGAGCAGCGACTTGGTCTTGGTGAGCTGGCCCTCGTGCTCGTCCGGGTGCCGGCGGTACAGGAACTCGCTCGTCACGAGCCCGAGCACCGAATCGCCCAGGAACTCGAGGCGCTCGTTCGACTCGCGTGGCCCCTGGCCCGTGACGCTCAGGTACGAGCGGTGCGTGAGCGCGAGCTTGAGCAGGCCGGGATCGCGGAACGGGGTCCCGAACTGCTTCATGAACTCCGCCAGGACGCGCGCCTCCTGGCGGTCGAGCGACGACTCCCGCCGCTCGGCCCGCGCCGCCTTCGACGACGGCGCCCCGCCGAATAGGGATTTCAGCCAGCCGAGGAAGCCGAGCTTGCGCGGCGGCAGCGGCGCCGGACGCCCGCGCCGGCGGCCGCGTCCTCCGCGGCGCCGCGAGCGGGCTTTCAGGCGATAGCCCTCATCGCCAGTGACACGTTGTGACCGCCGAACCCGAACGAGTTCGACAGGGCGGCCGTCACCTTCGCGGTTCGGGCCTGGTTGGGAACGAAATCGAGATCGCATGCCTCATCCGGTGTGTCGAGGTTGATCGTTGGGGGAACGACCCCTCGCGCCAGCACCAGGGCGGTCACGACCGCTTCGAGTCCGCCGGCGGCACCCAGCAGGTGGCCGGTCATGGACTTCGTCGAACCCATCATCACGCGCTTCGCGCGCTCGGCGAAGACCGCCTTCACGGCGGTCACCTCGATGGGATCCCCCGCGGGGGTCGAGGTGCCGTGGGCGTTGATGTAGCCCACGTCGTCGATGGGCATGCGGGCATCCTGGAGGGCGCGCCGCATGGCGCGTGCCGCCCCGTCACCGTCCACGCAGGGCGCGGTCATGTGATAGGCGTCTCCGGAGGCTCCGTAGCCCGAGAGTTCGCACAGAAGGGTCGCACCACGGCGGCGGGCGTGCTCCTCGGTCTCGAGGACGAGCACTCCCGCGCCTTCGCCCATGACGAATCCGTCCCGATCCTTGTCGAAGGGACGGCTGGCGCGCTGGGGATCGTCGTTGCGCAGGGACAACGCGCGGGCGGAGTTGAAGCCTGCGACCGCCATCGGCGTGATCGTGGCTTCCGCTCCTCCCGCGATGATGACGTCGGCGTCGCCGGCTCGCAGCAGCCGAAGCGCCTCTCCGATCGCGTGCGCCCCGGAGGCGCAGGCAGAGACGGTGCCGAAGTTCGGACCCTTGAGCCCGAACTGGATGGACACCTGGCCGGCGGCCATGTCCGAGATCATCATCGGGATGAAGAACGGGCTGACGCGGCCGGGGCCCTTCTCGACCAGCGCGGAGTGCTGGGTCTCGAAGGTCTCCAAGCCGCCGATCCCGGACCCGATCAGCACGCCGACGCGTTCGCGGTCGACGTGATCGAGGTCCAGTCCGGAGAGCTTCAGCGCCTCGTGGGTGGCGACGACCGCGAACTGGACGAAGCGATCCATGCGCTTCGCCTCCTTGCGGTCGAGCACGCCCTCGACGCTGAAGTCCTTCACTTCGCAGGCGAACTTCGTCTCGAACGCGGTGGTGTCGAAGCGCGTGATCGGTGCCGCTCCCGACGTCCCCGCGACGAGGTTCCGCCAGCTGTCCTCCATGCTGTTCCCGACCGGCGACACGACACCGGCGCCGGTCACGAACACGCGTGGCCCGTTCGTACTCATCTCGTACTGGTCTCCCTCCGCACCGGGTCGGCCGGTTCGCCCGCGCCGCCTCGCCCCGACACTGGGCTCGGGCGGCGCGGGCCCGGGACGCGACCCGGAGTCCTGGACTCGCGCTCTAGGCGCTCGCGTGCTCCTGCAGGTACTTCATCGCGTCGCCGACGGTCTTGAGCTTGTCGGCGTCCTCGTCGGGGATGTCGACTCCGAACTCCTCCTCGAGCGCCATCACCAGCTCGACGATGTCGAGCGAGTCCGCGCCCAGGTCCTCGATGAACTTGGCCTCGGGCGTCAGCGGCTTGACGTCGACCTCCAGCTCCTTCGCGATGATCTCCTTGACTTTGTCTTCGCTGAACGATGCCATCCGCTTCACCTCCTCCTAAGGGAACGTGGACTGTGGATCGTTGTCTGGATCACTCCATCACCATGCCGCCGTCCACCGTCCAGGTCTGGCCGGTGACGTAGCCGGCCCGCGGCGACGCGAGGAACGCCACGACCTCGGCGACCTCCTGCGGGCTGCCGAGCCGGCCCAGCGGGATCCGCGCGAGCAGGTCCGCGCGCGCCGCCTCGGGCAGCGCGGCGGTCATGTCCGTCTCGATGAACCCGGGACACACCGCGTTCACGGTCACGTTGCGCGACGCGAGCTCGCGCGCCAGCGACTTGGTCATGCCCAGCAGGCCCGCCTTCGAGGCGGCGTAGTTCACCTGCCCGGCGTTGCCCATGAGCCCGACGACGGAGGACACGTTGACGATGCGGCCGTAGCGCGCCTTGAGCATGCCCCTCACGACCGCGCGGCAGCAGCGGAAGGCGCCCGCGAGGTTGGTGTTGATCACCTCGCTCCACTGCGCGTCGCTCATGCGCATGAACAGCGCGTCGCGCGTGAGCCCGGCGTTGTTGACGAGCACGTCGACGCGCTGCAGCTTCGCCGTCGCCGCCGCGAATGCCGCGTCCACGGACTCCGTGCTGGCGATGTCGGCCGCGAACGCGTGCGCCGCGCCGCCGGCCTCGCCGATGGCGCGCACGGCCGCCTCGGCGCGCTCCTGGTTGCGGTTGAAGATCGCCACGGTCGCGCCGGCCGCGGCGAGCCGCTTCGCCACCGCCAGCCCGATCCCGGTCGCCCCGCCCGTGACGAACGCCACCTGCCCCGCGAGGTCCCGCGCGACCGGCGACTCCGGCATGGCCTGCACCTCGTTCATGCGTTCCTCCCCGCCGCGGGCGCGAGCGCGCCCAGCGTCGCGCCGAGGCTCTCGGGGTCCTCGACGTTCCAGCTCGCCGCATCCCTGCGCAGCGACCGCAGCAGCCCGCGCAGCACCTTGCCCGCGCCGAGCTCGACGAACCCGTCGACGCCCCGGTCGAGCAGCAGCTGCATCGACTCCTCCCAGCGCACGGACGCCAGGAGCTGCTCCTGGAGCGCGGCGCGGATCTCGTCCGCCTTCTGCACCGGCCGCGCCCACGCGTTGCACACCACGGGGAAGCGCGCGTCGTGGATCGCGATGCCGGCGAGCGCCTCGGCCAGCCCCTTCGCCGCCGAGGCCATGAGCGGCGAGTGGAACGCGCCGCTCACCTCGAGCCGGATCGCGCGCTTCGCGCCGCGGGCCTTCGCGGCCTCGCACGCGGCGTCCACCGCCGCGGGCTCGCCGCTGATCACGACCTGTCCGGGCGCGTTCAGGTTCGCCGCCCGCACGATCCCGGCGGACGCCGCGTCCGCGCACGCCGCCTCGACGTCCGCCGCCGCGAGGCCGAGCACGGCCGCCATGGCGCCGGGCCGCTCGAGGCCCGCCTGGTACATGAGCTCGCCGCGCCGCCCGGTCACGCGCAGCGCGTCCTCGAACGACATCGCGCCCGCGGCGACGCACGCCGAGTACTCGCCGAGGCTGTGCCCGGCGACGTACGCGGGCTCGAGCCCGGCCGCGCGCACGAGCCGCCACGCGGCCACGCTGTGCGCGAGCAGCGCCGGTTGCGTGTGCACGCTCTTCCGGAGCTCCTCCGCCGGGCCGTCCCAGCAGATCGCGCTCAGGGAGTAGCCCAGCACGCGGTCCGCCGTCGCGAACGCCTCGCGCGCCTCGTCGTGCGCCTCGGCCAGCGCGCGCCCCATGCCCACGGACTGCGCCCCCTGGCCCGGGACCAGGAACGCGAGCGTCACGACGCCACCCCGTGCGCCGCGGCCGCGGCGGCCGGCGCGAGCGGTGCGGGCGCGGTCCACGTCATCGTGGTCGCGCCCCACGTCGCGCCGCCGCCGAACGCGGCGAACGCGAGCTTGTCCCCCGGCTTCACCCGGCCCGCGCGCACGCACTCGTCGAGCGCGATCGGGATCGAGGCCGACGAGGTGTTCCCGTAGCGGTCGATGTTCACGTAGACCTTCTCGGTCGGCAGGCCGAGCCGGTCGCGCACGCCCTCGATGATGCGCAGGTTCGCCTGGTGAGGGATGAACAGGTCGAGGTCGGCTGCCGTCCAGCCCGCGGCCTCCACGCACTTGCGCGTCGCGTCCTCCATGCTGCGCACGGCGAACGGGAAGAGCTTCTTGCCCTGCATGCGGATGAAGTGCTCGTGCCCGCGCACGGTCGCCTCGCTGGCCGGGTTGCGCGAGATGCCCGCGGGCCCCTCGAGCACCACGCCCCGCACGCCGTCGCTGTGCATCTCGACCGCGTGGATGCCCTCGCCGGGCTCGCACGCCTGGAGCACCGCGGCCCCGGCGCCGTCGCCGAACAGCACGCAGGTGTTGCGGTCGCTGTAGTCGACGATACGCGTCAGCGTCTCGACGCCGACGACCAGCACGGTCTCGGCCATGCCGCCGCCGATCAGCCCGCGCGCCATGCCCATGCCGAAGATGAAGCCGGTGCAGGCGGCGAACATGTCGTACGCGGCCGAGCCCGTGGCGCCGAGCTTGCGCTGCAGCGTGCACGCGCACGACGGCAGGATGCGGTCCGGCGTCGTCGTCGCGAGGATGACCTGGTCCACGTCCTTCACGTCCACGCGCGCCATCTCGAGCGCGTGCCGGCAGGCGATCAGCGCGAGGTCGGACGAGGCCTGCTCGGGCGCGGCGATGCGGCGCTCCCGGATGCCGGTGCGCTCGACGATCCACTCGTCGGACGTGTCCACCATGCGCTCGAAGTCGTGGTTCGTGAGCACGCGCTCGGGCACGTACATGCCCGTGCCCTTGATCGTCGTGCCCCGGAGTCGGTCAGGCCGCGGTGACATGGTCGGACTGGATCTCCTCGCGGATGTGCTCATTCACGCGCTGCTCGACGAAGGCCGTCAACGTGCGGATCGCGCTGCGGAAGGCTTTCGAGCCGCTCGCGCCGTGGCCGATGAAGCAGACGCCGTTCACGCCCAGCAGCGGCGCGGCGCCGTACTCCTCCCAGTCGAGCCGGCGCTTGAGCCGCCCGAGGGCGGGCATCATGAACAGCGCGCCGAACATCGCGAGCGGGTCGCGGCGGATCTCGTCCTTGACCGCGCGCCCCAGGAACGTGGCCGCGCTCTCGGCGGTCTTGAGGATCACGTTGCCGGTGAAGCCGTCGGCGACGATGACGTCGCAGGTGCCCTTGAACAGGTCGCGGCCCTCGACGTTGCCGATGAAGTTGAGGTGGCGCGCCTCGCGCATGAGCGGCAGCGCCTCCTGAACCAGCTGGTTGCCCTTGCTGTCCTCCTCGCCGATCGACATGAGCCCCACGCGAGGGTTGTCGCGCCCCAGCAGGTAGCGCGCGTAGCACGAGCCCATGTGCGCGAACTGGACGAGGTACTGCGGCTTGACCTCGGCGTTGGCGCCCACGTCGAGAACCACGGTGCCGTGGCCGACGTTGGGGAAGAACGCCGCCAGCGCGGGGCGCGAGACGCCCTCGAGCCGGCCCAGCCCGAGCAGCGCCGACGCCACGACCGCGCCCGTGTTGCCGGCGCTGAAGATCGCGTCGAGCTTGCGCTCCTTGTGCAGCTGGGTGAGCACGCCGAGCGACGTGCCGCTGCGGCGGGCGGAGGCGACGGCCTTGGCGCCCATCTCGATCTTCTCGGCCGCGTGCACGACCTCGATCGGCAACGACTCCGCCCGCGCGCGGTGCAGCGCGCCGCGGATCTCGGACTCGTCGCCGACGAGGGTCAGCCGGAAGCGCCCGGGCCGCTCGCGCAGCGCGAGCGCCGCCCCTTCGGCCACCGGAAGCGGGCCGAAGTCGCCTCCCATCGCATCAATCCCGATGCGCGGGACCTCGGACATGATCGCGATGTCGTCCGCCTACTGCTCGCGCGGAGCGACGATCTCTTCGCCGTGGTAGTGGCCGCAGCTGGGGCAGATGCGGTGGGGCAGGCGCGGGGCGCCGCAGTGGCTGCAGACGTTGGTGGCGTAGGTCTTCAGCTTCCAGCCCGTGCGGCGCTTCTTGCCGCGCGTCGCCGAGTGTCTCCGCTTGGGAACCGCCATGGATCTCGACCTCCTGTGAAGCGTTGAGCCGGGGCTCGGTCCGAAATGGCCTCAGGCCACGCAGCCGCACGGCCCCTCGTTCAGGTCGGCACCGCACTTCGGGCACAGCCCCGGGCACTCCTCCCGGCAATGGGGAGTGATGGGCAACTCGAGAAGCAGCGATTCCCGCACGGTTTCCGTCAGGTCCAGCCGCCGCCCGTCATGGAACAGCATGTAGTCGTCGCGCTCGAGCTCGTCCTGCTCGGACCGGTTCGAGACACTGGCTTGCTCGGCGAACACGGTGAGGTCCGCGGCCACGCCGAGGTCGAACGCGCGCAGGCAACGCACGCACTCGAGCCGGGCCGCCGACGTCACCGTGCCCCGAACCGACACACGATTGCCGGACTTCTCGACGCGGAGGTCGCCACGGACCAGGCCGGGCCACTCGGCGTCGGGAAGCCCGATCTCGTGCGCCGTCGCTTCGACCTCCACCCGGTTCAGCGTGGGTTTCAGGGTCGCGAGGTCGAGAATGAAATCGGACATTATGGAACGAGTCGGCCGCAGGGCCGACCCCTTTCGAAGCGCGCGGAAGGTAGCACAGCGCAGCAGGATGAGTCCAGCCGGCCCCGGCGGCGGTCCTGCGCTCCTGTCGAGAACGCACTCGCGCTCTCCCGCGGGAGCCGGCGCGTGCCCGGGCCGCGCTCGGGCGGCCCGGGCGGGCGCCCGTCCGGGCGTCGCACGGGACGCTTGAGGCCGTCGCGAGCGCGGGCGGAGAATCACGTCGGCGCCGTCGCGCCGATCGTTCCCCACCACCGCCTCGAGGCCGTCATGACCCGTCTCCCCATCCCCACCCGCTCCGCGCTGCTCGCGCTCGCCCTCCTCGCGGCGGCCACCGGCAGCGCCGGCGCCGGCGCCGCCTGCCCGGAGGGCTCCGCGAGCCTCGGCGGCTACGGCACCGGCTACACCGTGGCGGCCGCCTGGGACACCAGCTCGTCCACGTACGGCTCCTACCACGTCGCATCCGACCTCACCACCGGCACGCTGCAGATGCAGCAGTGCTGCAACCTCGCCGCGACGTTCGTCGACGCGGCCGACCTCTACGACGTGCAGGGCGTCGCCCCGGGCACGCCGGTCGCGCTCACGGTCCAGCTCGTCGTGGACGACGCGGTGATCTCGATGGGCTGCGGCGGGACCGGCTGCAGTGGCACGGTCGGCGCCACGATCCAGCACGGCGCCGACATCCAGCGGGTCGAGCACACGCCGCTGCTCTTCACCGGCCGGGACGACTACCACGACGTGCTCCTGCTGCCGGTGACCATCGTCGCGGGCACGCCGGAGCGGATCGACTTCACCGCGTACGGCCACCGCAACCCGGGCGGCAACCATGCCTCGGAAGCCTACGGCACGTTCACGTTCCTGGGGCTGCCCGCGGGGGCGAGCGTGACCTCGTGCCAGGGCTACGCGCCGCTCGCCACCCCGGCGCGCCCGAGCACGTGGGGACGGCTCAAGGCGATCTACCGCTAGCCGCGCCGCGGACGCGCGAACGGCCGGCCCCGGGCTCCGGGGCCGGCCGTCGTCGCGTGCGCGGCGCTCAGTGCGTGAGCGCGGCGACGCCGAAGAAGAGCTTCACCTCGCGCTCGGCGCTGGCGACGCTGTCCGAGGCGTGCACCGAGTTCGAGCCCTTCGACTTCGCGTAGAGCTTGCGCACGGTGCCCTCGGCCGCCTCGGCGGGGTCGGTCTTGCCGATGACCTCCCGCAGCGTGGCGACCGCGTTCTCGCGCTCGAGGCAGCAGAGCATCACCGGCCCCGACGTCATGTAGTCGACGAGGTCGTTGAAGAACGCCTTGCCGTCGTGCTCGGCGTAGAACTCCTGGCACTGCTCGCGCGTGAGCCGGGCGTAGCGGGCCTCGACGATGCGGAAGCCCTTGTCCTCGACGTGCGCGAGGATGCGGCCCACGAGATTGCGCTCGGTGGCGTCGGGCTTGACGATGAACAGGGTGCGTTCCAGCGCCACGGGGACTCCTCCTCCAGGCGGCCGGTTCGCGGACGCGCCCACGGTTGATCGACTCGGGCTTCGTGACGCCGCGCGCTACTTCTTGCGCGCGGCCTTCTTCTTCGTCTTCACGGCGGGCTTCGAAGGCTTCGCCGCGGCGCGCGGCTTCGCCGGCTTCGCGGACCGCGCCGGCTTCGCCTTCCCGTTCGGCTTCGCCGCGTGCGCGGGCTTGCCGTTCGAGTTCTTCCGGCGCTGGCGCCGCCGCTGCAGCAGCTCGGAGATCAGGCCCGGGATCTCGGACGGGATCCGCGCCACCGGCACGCCCGCGGCCTCGAACGCGGCCATCTTCTCGGCCGCCGTGCCGGTGCCGCCCGAGATGATCGCGCCCGCGTGCCCCATCCGCTTGCCCGGGGGCGCGGTCTGGCCGGCCACGAACGCCACGACCGGCTTGCTCACGTGCCGGCGGATGAACTGCGCCGCCTGCTCCTCGGCGTTCCCGCCGATCTCGCCCATGAGCACGATGCCCTCGGTCTTCGGGTCGGCCTCGAACAGCGTCAGCGCGTCGATGAAGTCCGTGCCGATGATCGGGTCGCCGCCGATGCCGATGCACGTGGTCTGGCCGAGGCCCCGGTCGGTGAGCTGCTTGACGACCTCGTACGTGAGCGTGCCGCTCTTGCTCACGACGCCGATGGGGCCCGGCGCCACGATCTGGCCGGGCAGGATGCCCACCTTCGCCTGGCCCGGCGTGATGAGGCCGGGGCAGTTCGGGCCCACGAGGCGCGGCCGGCCGAGCGGGTGGTCGGCGCCGCGCAGCGCGCGCACCTTGTGCCACGCCGCGAGCGTGTCGCGCACCGGGACGCCCTCGGTGATGCACACGATCAGGCCCACGCCGGCGTCCGCGGCCTCGTGGATCGCGTCTGCCGCGAACGCCGCGGGCACGTAGATGACCGACGCGTTCGCCCGGGTCGCCTCGACCGCCTCGGCGACCGTGTCGAACACCGGCACGCCGTCCATCGTGGTGCCGCCCTTGCCGGGCGTGACGCCGCCCACGACCTTCGTGCCGTACGCGATCATCTGCTGCGTGTGGAAGGCACCGTCGCGACCCGTGATGCCCTGCACGATCAGGCGCGTGTTCTTGTCGATCAGGACGCTCACGCGTTCACCTCCTGGGCGCGGGCGATCACCATCTGCACCGCCTCGTCCATGCTGGTCGTGGCCCCGAGGCCGAAGTCCGAGAGGATCTGCCGCGCCTTCTCCTCGTTGGTCCCCGTGAGCCGGATCACGAGCGGCACGGTGAGTGGCGACTCCTTCAGCGACGCGACGATGCCGTTCGCGACGTCGTCGCAGCGCGTGATGCCGCCGAAGATGTTGAAGAGGATCGCGCGCACGTGGCCGTCGCCCGTGATGATCCGGAGCGCCGCCGTGACCTTCTCGGGGTTCGACGAGCCGCCGATGTCGAGGAAGTTGGCCGGCTCGCCGCCGTAGTGCTTGATCAGGTCCATCGTCGCCATCGCCAGGCCGGCGCCGTTGACGACGCAGCCGATGTCGCCGTCGAGCTTGACGTACGAGAGGCCCTTGTCGCGCGCGAGCCGGGCCCACTGGCTCTCGTCTGCGGGGTCGCGCCAGTGCTCCCAGTCCCGATGGCGGTAATCGGCGTTGTCGTCGAGCACGACCTTGGCGTCGAGCGCGATAACCTTGCCCTCGGGCGTCACCGCGAGCGGGTTGATCTCGGCGAGCGAGCAGTCGCCGTCCGTGAACACGTTGTAGAGCTTGAGCAGGATCTGCGCGGCCTGCTGCGCCTGCGCGAAGTCGGGAAAGACGCGCATCATGAGCGCGCGCGCCGCGTACGGCCGCAGGCCCTCGAGCGGGATGTGCTGCCGGAGGATCTTGTCGGGCGCCGTGCGGGCGACCTCCTCGATGTCCACGCCGCCCTCGGACGAGAGCATGATGAGCGGCGCCTTGGCCTCGCGGTCCATGACGATCGAGAGGTAGTACTCCCTGGCGATGTCGGCGGCCTGCGCCACGAGCACCTTCCGTACCGGCAGCCCCTTGATGGTCAGCGCGAGGATGTCGCGCGCCTTCTCGAAGGCCTCCTCGGGGCTGTGGGCGAGCTTGACGCCGCCGGCCTTGCCGCGGCCACCCGCCTGCACCTGGGCCTTGATGACCACCAGCCCGCCGATCTGCGCGGCGATGTCACGCGCCTCCTCGGGGGTGGCCGCGACCTGGCCGGGCAGCACCGGAAGGCCGTAGCGAGCAAAGAGTTCCTTGCCCTGGTATTCGTGGAGGTTCATGGAGTCTCCTGGGGCACGGGGCCGCCGGTGACACGGGCGGGCGCCCGGGACATGGATGGGGGCACGCAATAGGACGGTACAAGCTAACCAACCCCCTCCGCGGAGGCAAGGCGGCGGGGCCGCGTGGCTCCGCGCGCGGGCGTCGCGCGACGACCGGCGCCGGCGCGTGCGGCTCGACGGTTCCCGGCGGCGAGAGTGGCGATCACCCGACTTGCCCCGGGGCAGGTTTGCATGACCGACGCTGGACGCCTGCCCTCGCTGGTGCCGTGGCGAATGCGGGGCACCCCCTCAACCTCTGGGCGGTATACTTCTCGGGCCGCGCCGTTCCTCCTTGCGGCGCCGACCCATCATGGAGGCCGCCCATGAAGTTCCCCCACAGCTTCGTCGTGGGCGCCGCGCTGCTCGCGGCGCTGCTCGTCGCCTCACCCGTTGCCGCACAGTTCGTGCCGCCCCTGTTCACGACCCAGTGGGGTGGCTACGGCACCAGCACCGGTCGCTTCAGCGAGCCGTACGGTATCGCCGAGAGCGCCGCGGGTGAGGTTTTCGTCGTCGACGGCTTCAACCAACGCATCCAGGTCTTCGATCGCCACGGCACGTTCCTGCGCCAGTGGGGATCCGCCGGCGCGGGCAACGGCCAATTCCAGTTCCCGAGGGGCATCGCGGTGAGCGGCTCGGAGGTCTTCGTCACCGACCAGGCCAATTACCGGGTGCAGGTCTTCTCCACGAGCGGCACGTTCCTGCGGAAGTGGGGAACGCCGGGCTCCGGCAACGGCCAGTTCTCGGCGCCGTGGGGCATCGACGTCGACACCGATGGCAGTGTCTACGTGCTCGACCTGTCGTCGGGCCTGGTCCAGGTGTTCACGAGCGCCGGCGCGTTCCTGCGCAAGTGGATCGTCTCCGCGGGCACGTGCGACTGGCTCGCCCTCGACCACGCGGGCCATGTCTGGGTGACCGACTTCCAGTACGACCGCGTGCGCGAGTGGACGACGACCGGCTCGCTCGTGCGCGTCATCGGGGACCCGGGCGGCGGCAGCGGCCTCTTCAACACCCCCAGCGGCGTCGCCGTGGACCACAGCGGGTTCGTGTACGTGGCCGACCCCGGAAACCACCTCGTGCAGGTGCTCTCGCCGACGGGATCGTTCATCGGCCAGTGGGGCGCGTCCATCCTGACCGGCGATCCCATGGGAATCGCGGTCGACGCGGACGGCTACGTGTTCGTCACGGACGTCACGGGCAATTTGGTCTACGAATTCCTCGAGCAGGCGCCCGTGCCGACGCGCGCCGCGACCTGGGGCGGGCTCAAGGCGCGTTATCGTTGAAGGAGAGCGGGGCCGTGTAGAATGGAGGCGGTCGCACGAGCCGCAGCATCCCGTCCCGCGACGCGGCCTCGCGCGCCACGACCGGAGGTCCTTCATGCGCCCCACGCGCCTTGTCGTGCTGCTCGCGCTGCTCGTCGCCCCGACGCTGCCCGCCGCCGCCGCGACCACCGTCCTCGATGCCATGACCGGCGCCCTGCCGGCCAACGGCTGTCTGCCCTCGGCGCAGCCGGTGGTCTTCCTTGGCCCGTTCTGTGACGCGCCGTCCTGCCCGCCCGGATCGGTCGTGTCGCCCTCCGACTGCCCCGGCCTCGTGACCGCGTGGGTCGAGCAGACCGGAATCGCGGGCGTGCCGGCCGGGGTCAGTCGAAGGGTCGCCGTGGACGGCGGCACCGTGGACGCGGGCGTGAGCGCGCGCATCGACCCGGTCTCGGCCGTGACCGTGTTCGACGAGGGCCCGGTCGTGCGCGGGCTGATGAGCCTCGAGTACTTCCCCGCGCCTGGAAGCGCGTGGCGACTCGACTTGGCCGCGCTCGGCGCCGTGAGCGTGCACGCCGAGCTGGCCGGCGAGATCTCGGCGACCGCCCCGGTGCACGCCCGGCTCGTGCTGACGAACTACGACGACGCGGGCTCCGATGCGACCTGCGAGGGGATGGCCACGGCTCCCGGCACGCTCGTGTTCCCGATCTCGTCGTTCACGGTGAGCCCGGGGTTCGACTTCTCGAGCGTGGCCCAGGTCGAGCTCGTGCTGTTCGATTGCGATCCCTGCGGCGCGCCCGTGCAGCCGCGCCAGTACACGCTCGGGCCGCTGGTGTTCGATTCGGACGTCGCCACGACGGCGCGCGCGAGCAGCTGGGGCCGGCTCAAGGCGACGTACCGGTAGCGCCGACCGCCGCCGCTTCCGCCTGACGATAGCCGCGTCCCGGTTCCCGCCGCGCGCCGTTCGCGTGCGGCGTGCGAGTTCGAGTCTCCGGCCTGCCCCACGCGCTCGGGCCGGGCGTAGACTGAAGGCAAGGCCGCGCGGTGCGGCCACGGCTTTCGCGACGGGAGTCACGCATGCGCCCCACGACCTTCGCCCTGCTGCTCGCCCTGCTGCTCGCCCTGCTCGTCGCCACCGCGCGGCCGACGCCGGCCGCCTCGCTCCTGCTCGACGCCATGACCGACCCGCTGCCGGCCAGTCCCTGCCTGCCGGTTTCCGCCCAGCCCGTCGTCTTCCTCGGCCCCTTCTGCGATGCCGCGGCGTGCCCCCCGGGAGAGATCGTGCCGTTCGCGGCGCCCTGCAACCTCGCGACCCAGGACGCACTCGCCGGCGTGCTCCAGCACCGCCAGCGCCTCGCGGAGATCCTGGGCAACCCGGACCTGGCCGCGAGCGTGCGCGTGCGGCCCGACCTCGCCTGCGCCGAGGTCGGCTTCTCCGATCCCGCGGGCAACGAGTCCGATTTCGTCTACGAGCGCGCCGGTGCCGACTGGAACCTCGACCTCGCAACGGCTGGCGTCACGGCCCTGCGCGTTCCCGTGTCCGGCGACGTCTCGGCCCTGCGTCCTCTCCAGGTGTCCGTGGGCCTGGTCGACCGTGCGACCTACCTCGGCGCGTCCGCCGTCGTGACCGTGACGGCGCCGGGTGACGTCGTGGTGCCCTTCACCGCGCTCGCCGTGGACAGCGGGTTCGACTTCTCGGGCGTGGACGTCGTCAGCGTCGGGTTCGGCGAGTGCCTGGATGGCGCCTGCCCGGGTGCGGGCACGTACGCGCCGCGCAGCTTCACCGTGGGGCCGTTCTCGTTCGACGTGGACCTGGGCACGCCCGTGCGGACGCACAGCTGGGGATCGCTCAAGGCCACGTACCGCTGACCCCCGACCCGCACCAACGGGCGGCCGGCCCCTTCGCGGGAATGGCCGCTCAGCTCAGCGCCCGGTGCGGCCCGCCGCCGCACGATTGCGCTTGGCGACCGCCGCCCGGATCCGGGACCATGGAGCGTGCGGCTCCCCCGGCCGAACGTCCCGTCACGTGGAAGGAGGCCGGTCCCGCCATGCCCCGCAGGCGCTTCGCCGTGCTCGCGCTCGCCCTGCTGGTGAGCCCGCGGCTCGCCCTCGCCCAGCTCGTGCCGCCCGTGCTGCTCAGCCAGATGGGCAGCTACGGCTCGGGGCCGGGGCAACTCGACGAGCCGTACGGCGTCGTCGCGGATGCGTCCGGCCGCCTCTACGTCGCCGACACCATGAACAGCCGGATCGAGGTCTTCTCGGTGCAGGGCGACCTGCTGGCGGTGTGGGGCGGCTACGGCGGCGCGCCGGGCCAGTTTCGCTACCCCCGCGACATCAAGCTGGATGCGAGCGGTGACGTGGTCGTGTGCGACACGCAGAACCATCGCATCCAGGTCTTCACTCCCGCCGGCGTCCTGCTGCGGACGTGGGGATCGTTCGGGACCGGCCCGGGCCAGTTCGACAACCCGTACAGTCTCACCGTCGGCCCGGACGGCAGCGTGTACGTGGTCGACGCCTTCGAGAACGATCGCATCCAGGTCTTCACGGGCGACGGCACGTTCCTGCGGGCGTGGAGCGTCCCGAGCCAGTCCAGCTATTGCGCGTTCGACCACCTGGGCCGTCTCTGGGTCACGGAGCCGTCGGCCTGGCTCGTGCAGGTTTACGCGCCGACGGGGACCTGGCTCGCGACGTTCGGCAACTACGGCGATCCGAGCGGACCGCTGCACGGGCCCGCCGGGATCGCCGTGGACAGCGAAGGCCGGATGTGGATCGCGAGCTGGGACGGCGGCCAGGTCGAGGTGCTCACGCAGGACGGCGTGCTCGTCGGCCGCTTCGGCTCGTTCAACGCGCCCACGGGCGTGGCGATCGATCCCGACGGTCGCCTCGTCGTGTCGGACATCGTCTTCCAGCGCGTCTCGGTGTTCGCGATCGAGAGCGCCGTACCGACGACGTCCTCGACCTGGGGCCGGCTCAAAGCGCTCTATCGCTGAACGGGCGTGGACGCCGGCCCACGCGTGCGCTCGGCCGTCCGGTGTCGCGGGGACGGCCGATCCCTGTTTGCGCCTGCCCGCACCGCGGCGCGGGGCGGGCGGGCAACGTGGTTGCCTCGACGCCTACGAATTATCGATCTGCGCGCGCTGCAGCCGGCCGCTGAAGTCCACGTAGATGCTCCGCCACTCCGTGAACGGGTCGAGCATGGTGTGGCCGGCCTCGCGGTGGCCGTTGCCGGTGCCGCGGTTGCCGCCGAAGGGCAGGTGCGTCTCGGCGCCCGTCGTGCCGTGGTTCACGTACACGATGCCGGTGTCGAGGTCGCGCATCGCCGCGAACGCGCGGTTGACGTCCCGCGTGAAGATCGAGGACGAGAGGCCGTACGACGAGGCGTTGTTGACCGCGATCGCGTGCTCGAGGTCGCGCACCTTCACCACCGACAGCACGGGGCCGAAGATCTCCTCGACCGCGATGCGCGCGCCCTCCTTCACGTCGGCGAACACCGTGGGCTGGTGGAAGAAGCCCTTCGCATGCGCGCCCGAGTCGAGCACGGCGCCGCCGGTGGCGAGCTTGCCCTCGCCGCGGCCGATGCCGACGTACTTCTTCACGGTCTCGAGCTGGCCCTTGTTGATGCAGGGCCCCATGTTCACGCTCGGGTCGAGGCCGTCGCCCACCTTCCAGGCCGCCGCCATGGCCGAGACGCGGTGCACCAGCTCGTCGTGCACGTCCTCGTGCGCGAGCACGCGGCTGCACGCCGTGCAGCGCTGGCCGGTCGTGCCGAACGCGCTCCACGTGACCGCCTCGGCCGCGAGCTGCAGGTCGGCGTCGTCCATGACGATGATCGCGTTCTTGCCGCCCATCTCGAGCGAGACGCGCTTGCCGAGCGCGCCACCCTTGCCGCCGATCGCGTTGCCGACCTCGGTCGAGCCGGTGAACGAGATCACCGCGATGCCCGGGTGCACGACCATCGGGTCGCCCACCATGCGGCCGGAGCCGAACACGATGTTGAGCACGCCCGGCGGCAGCCCGGCCTCCTCGAAGATCTTCACGAAGTGCCACGCCGACTCGGGCGTGTCGCCGGCGGGCTTGAACACGCACGTGTTCCCGGCCACCAGCGCGGGCATGATCTTCCAGGAGGGGATCGCGAACGGGAAGTTCCACGGCGTGATGAAGCCGCAGACGCCGATCGGCGTGCGCACGCTCATGGCCCACTTGTTCGGCATCTCGCTCGGCGTGGTGACGCCGTAGAGGCGCCGGCCCTCGCCTGCGGCGAGGTAGGCCATGTCGATGCCTTCCTGCACGTCACCGCGCGTCTCGATGAGGATCTTGCCCATCTCGCGCGTCATCGTGCGCGCGAGGTCCTCCTTGCGCGCGCGGATGATCTCGCCGGCGCGGAACACGATCTCGGCGCGCTTGGGCGCGGGCACGAGGCGCCACGAGCGGAACGCCGCGGCCGCCGCGGCGACGGCCGCATCGACGTCCTCGGGGCCCGACGCGGGGAACTCGCCGAGCGTTTCGCCGTTGGCCGGGTTGGTGTTCGTGAACGTCCTGCCGCTGCGGGCGGGAGTCCACTTCCCGCCGATGTAGTTGAGGAAGGTGCTCGCCATGGGCTCTCCGATGCCCGGGCCGCGAGGCCGCCCGCGCGCCGATCGCGCGCCGGCCGTGCGTCGTCGCGGCCATGCCGGGGTGGGAAATGGGATGCCGCAGGGTAAGGGAGCCGCGCGGCGAGCGGCAAATGCGCGGCGCCCGCGTGCAGGGGAGCGGCATTCCGGCCGCGTGCGGGCAGCCGGGTGGCGGCCGGGCGGACGCGGCACGGAGCGCGCCGTCAGTCCTTGCACTTCTCCTTGGGCATGACCGCTCTGCCGAAGCCGGGCACGTCGGCGATGTCGCGCACCGGGCGGCCCATCCAGAAGATCGTCGGGCTGCCCTCGATGTGCGGCCAGTTGAGCGCCATGCTCGTCCACTCGGCGCGGGCGTACGTCTGCACGTCCTTCTCGAGGCGGCGCTGGATCTCGGTCAGCGTGCGCCAGCCCAGGCCCACGCGGCCCGCGATGGCGGTCCACGTCGTGTCCGTGCCGCTGCGCTCGAGCAGGTAGGGCCAGAACTTCGCGGGCTCGAGCTCGTGGATCGTCATCTGCACGACGTCCTCGCGCAGCTCGTTGTCGCCGTGGTGCGAAAGGTAGACCGGGCCCTGGTTCGTCGTCTGGTCGTAGAGCAGCCAGTGCACACGCACCTCCGGCAGGCGGAGCGAGTCGCCCTGCGCAAGCACGCGGGTGGCGATCTGGTGCTCGAGCGCGCGGCCGAACGGGCAGAAGCTCATCACGAACACGTCGAGCACGGAGTCGCCCAGCGCGTGCCCGCCCATCGCGGCGGCGCGGCCGCGGCCGGTGCACACGGCGTTCAGCCACGCCTCGCGGCCGACGAGCGGCTCGACGGACTCGCCGAGCACGTCCTCGAGCGTCACGCGGCCCATGCAGCCGTCGAGCACGACATGCCCGTCGACGCGCGAGAGCCGGCCCGTCAGCTCGATGCCCGGCGTGCCGTCGGCGACCGTGAGCGAGTCGGGGCAGCGCAGGCACGGCCGCGGCGGGGCCGCGGGCGCCGGCGCCGCGTGCGCCGCGAGCGGGCCCAGCGCCAGGGCG
>JBAIWU010000462.1:0-2347 GCA_037917155.1 Candidatus Eiseniibacteriota bacterium | reverse complement strand
GCTCCTCGGCGTCGTCGTGGACGTCGCTCCAGTCGAGGCCCAGCACACGCACGAGGAACGTCTCGAGGATGCGGTGCCGGCGCACCATCCGCAGCGCCTCGCGCCCGCCCTCGGGCGTGAGCCGCGCGGCGCCCCGGCGCCCGTGCTCGACCAGCCGCTCGTCCGCGAGCCGGGCGAGCATGTTCGTCACGCTCGGCGCGGACACGCCGAGGTGGCGCGCCAGCGCCGACACGGTCACGGGCGCATCCCCGCCGAGGTCGTGGAGCGCCTTCACGTAGTCCTGGCGCGAGCGCGAGAGCCGGGGCGCGGGCGACGGCGAGCGGACGGGCATGGCTCCTCCGGAGGCAGCGATCGTCATTAGCCTAGCCTAAGATCGAATTTAGTCCAAGCTGGCCCGGACGCGTCCGTGCGCGCCGCGGCCGCCGGATGGACGGCGCCGCGCTCCCGCCGTACGCTCCCGCGCGCTGCCGATCGGTCCGACCCCACGCGCGGTCGGCCCACCCGAGGATCGAACGACGATGAACGAGCACGGTCCCGCCGCGCCGGAGGACCCCGCCGCGAGCCGGCCTCCCCGCCGGCGGTCGCGCTGGCTGCCCCGCGTCCTGGCGCTCGCGGTCGTGCTCGTCGTGGGCACCGCCGACTTCCTCACGGGCCACGAGCTCCTGTTCTCCTCCTTCTACCTCCTCGCGGTCGGCACGGCCGCCTGGATGACCGGCCCGGGCTTCGCCACGCTGGTAGCCGTGCTCAGCGTCGGCGCGTGGCTGCTGGGTGACATCGCCGCGGGGGCCGTGTACCCGCACGCGTTCGTGCCCGCGTGGAACGCCGGCATCATCCTCGCGCTGTACCTCGTCGTCGTCTGGCTCGTGGTCCGGCTGCGCAACGCCAACCGCTTCCTCGAGGCGCGGGTGCGCGAGCGCACCCGCGCGCTCACCGAGGAGATCCTCGAGCGCGAGCGGCTCGAGCGCGAGGTGCTCGACGTGGGCGAGCGCGAGCGCCGCCGCATCGGCCGCGACCTGCACGACAGCCTCGGCCAGCTGCTCACGGGCACCGCGCTCGCCGGCCAGGTGCTGCACGAGAAGCTGCAGGCCGGCGCGGCGTCGGAGGCCGGCGACGCCGCGCGCATCGTGGGGCTCGTCGAACAGGCCATCGAGCAGACGCGGCGGCTCGCGCGCGGGCTCGACCCGGTCGTCATGGACGGCGGCGGGCTCGCGCAGGGGCTGCTCGAGCTCGCCGAGCGCACGCGCGAGCTGTCCGCGGTGAGCTGCGAGTTCCGCGCCGTGGGCAACGCCACGATCGAGGACAGCGTGAAGGCCATCCACCTCTACCGGATCGCGCAGGAGGCGATCACGAACGCGATCCGCCACGCCCGGCCGTCGAGGGTCGTCGTGACGCTCGAGGAACTGCCCGGTCGCGTCCGGCTGAGCGTGCGCGACGACGGTTGCGGCCTGCCGGCGGCGCCGACGGGTCGGGGCATGGGAATGCGCATCATGGCGCACCGCGCGGCCGTGATGCAGGGTACGTTCGAAGCGCGCTCCGCGCCCGGCGGCGGCACGCTGGTGACCAGCGAGGTGCCCTGCCCGTGACCGCCGCCGAACCGACGCGCGTCTTCCTCGTCGACGACCACCCGCTCGTGCGCGAGTCGCTCGCGCACCTGATCGCCCGCCAGGCGGACATGCGCGTGTGCGGCGAGGCGGACGACGCCGACGCGGCGCTCGCCGCGATCCGCGCGACGAATCCGCACGTGGCGATCGTGGACCTCTCGCTGGGCGGGCGCCCCGGGCTCGAGCTGATCCGCGACCTGAGGGCGGCGCGCCCGGACGTCGCGGTGCTGGTGCTGTCGATGCACGACGAGAGCCTGTACGCCGAGCGCGTGCTGCGGGCGGGCGCCCGCGGATACGTCATGAAGCGCGAGGCGACGCGGAGCGTCATCGACGCGATCCGCTGCGTGCGCGACGGCCGGATCTACGTGAGCGCGCGCATGGCCACGGCGCTGGCCGAGAAGCTCGTCTCGGGGGCGCCCGCGGCCGCCGAGTCACCGGTTTCGCGATTGAGCGATCGCGAGCTCGAGGTGTTTCGCCTGCTCGGACAGGGGCTCGCGACGCGCCAGATCGCCGACGCGCTTCACGTGAGCGCGAAGACCGTCCAGGCGTTCAGCGCGCGCATCAAGGACAAGCTCGGCCTGAGCAGCTCGAACGAGCTCCTGCGCGAGGCCATCCGCTGGCTCGAGGAGCAGGGCGGTCGCTGATCCACGCGGCCCGCGCGTAGGGTTTCGCCCTACGCGATTTCGAGGCTCCGTCCCACAGACGCGCCCCCCACGCCCACCTAGCATGGCCTCCGTCGCGCCGGA
>JBAIWU010000461.1:0-11434 GCA_037917155.1 Candidatus Eiseniibacteriota bacterium | reverse complement strand
CCCACGTCCACCACCAGCTCGCGCTGATCGCGTTCTTCGCGTGGGTCGGCCTGGGCTCGGACGGCCTGTCGTCCTCGTCGTACGGCCCCGAGGAGGCCTTCCTCGCGCTCGGGGGCCATCCCCACCTCGCGCTCTTCCTCGCGCTCGCGATCGTCGGCACGGTCATGCTGATCTCCGCGTCGTACAGCCAGATCATCGAGCTGTTCCCGAGCGGCGGCGGCGGCTACCTAGTCGCGTCCCGCCTCCTCGGGCCCATCCCCGGCGTCGTCTCGGGCAGCGCGCTGGTCGTGGACTACATGCTCACCGTGGCGACCTCGGTGGCCTCGGGCTGCGATGCGATCTACTCGTTCCTGCCCCGCTCGTGGGAGCCCACCAAGGTCACCAGCGAGCTGGTCGTGATCGGACTCCTCGTCACGCTCAACCTGCGCGGCGTGCGCGAGTCCGTGAAGGCGCTGCTGCCGATCTTCGTGACGTTCGTCGTCACGCACGTGGTGCTGCTCGTCTGGGGTGCGCTCTCGCAGGCGCATCAGTTCGGCCCGATCGTGGTCGACACGGTCGCGGACGTGCGCTCGGCCGAGGCCGGCCTCGGCCGGCTCGGCACGACCGTGCTGTTCCTGCGCGCGTTCTCGCTGGGCGGCGGCACGTTCACGGGCATCGAGGCGGTGAGCAACGGCATGCCGATCCTGCGCGAGCCGCGCGTGCACACCGCACGCCACACGATGCTGCTCATGTCGGTGTCCCTCTCGTTCACCGCCGGCGGCATCCTGTTCTGCTACCTGCTCTACCACGTCCACCACCAGGCCGGGCTCACGCTCAACGCCACGCTCTGGTCCGCGATCACGGCCGGCTGGCGGCTCGGCCCGGTGCCGCTGGGACCGGCGATCGTCGTGCTGACGCTGGTGTCCGAGGGCCTGCTGCTGTTCGTCGCCGCGCAGACCGGCTTCATCGACGGACCGCGCACGCTGAGCGCGATGGCCGTCGACCGCTGGGTGCCCAAGCGCTTCGCGCACCTGTCCGAGCGGCTCGTGACGCAGAACGGCGTGCTGCTCATGGGACTCGCGACCGCGGCGACGCTCATCGGCACGGGCGGCCGCGTGAGCGTGCTGATCGTCATGTACTCGATCAACGTGTTCATCACGTTCACGCTCTCGCAGCTCGGCATGGGCATCCACTGGTGGCAGGTGCGCCGGCAGGAGGCGCACTGGCGCCGGCGGCTCGGGCTCGCGGTGCTGGGCACGGTCGTGTGCGCGGTGATCCTGGCGGTCACATCGGCCGTCAAGTTCCGCGAGGGCGGCTGGGTGACGCTCGTCGTGACCGGGGCGCTCGTGGCCACGTGCCTGCTCATCCGCCGGCACTACGACCGCGTCAAGGGTGCCCTGAAGAGCCTCGACGAGTCGTTCGCCGGCCTGCCGCTGCCTCACGGCGTGTCGGCGCCCGAGCTGGCCCCCGCGGGCCCCACCGCGATCATGCTGGTCGAGGGCTACGACGGCCTCGGCCTGCACTCGCTGCTGTCGCTGCAGCGCATGTTCCCGCGCATGTACCGGAACATCGTGTTCTGCTCGGTCGGGCTGGTCGACTCCGGGCAGTTCAAGGGCGCCGACAGCGTCGAGTCCCTCGAGACCAGCGTCCGCGCGGGGCTCGAGAAGTTTGTCGACATGGCCACGCGGATGGGGTACTACGCCGAGTACCGCCTGGGCATCGGGACGGATCTCGTCGAGGAGCTCGAGCGGATGTGCCGGGACCTGAGCCGCGAGTTCCGGGGCTGCACCGTGTTCACGGGCCAGCTCGTGTTCCAGCGCGAGACCGTGTTCACGCGCACGCTTCACCAGGAGACGTCGTTCGCCATCCAGCGTCGCCTGCAGTTCCTGGGCATCCAGGTGATCATCCTTCCGATCCGGGTCTGGACGAAGGGCCGGTTCGCCTGAGCATCCGGAGGAGTCGCGCATGTACTCGATCGATCTACGCGGCAAGCACGCGCTCGTCATGGGCGTGGCCAACCACCGCAGCCTGTCGTGGGCCATCGCGCAGTGCGTGGCGCAGGCCGGCGCGCGGCTGTGCCTCACGTACGCCAACGAGCGCCTGAAGCCCGCGGTCGAGGAGCTGGCGGCGACGCTGCCGCACGCGTTCACGACCGAGTGCGACGTGACCAAGGACTACGAGATCGACGAGGTCGCCAAGAAGATCGAGGGCCGCTGGGGCTCGCTCGAGATGCTCGTGCACGGCATCGCGTTCGCGCGCAAGGAGGACCTCGAGGGCAGCTTCCTGAAGACCCCGCGCGAGGGCTTCCAGCTCGCGCTCGACGTGAGCGCGTACTCGTTCCTCAACGTGACCAACCGCATGCTGCCGCTGCTGGAGAAGAACGGCGGCAGCGTGATCACGCTCTCCTACCTCGCCGCCACGCGCGCGGTGCCCAACTACAACGTCATGGGCAGCGCCAAGGCCGTGCTCGAGCAGGCGACGCGGCAGATGGCCTACGAACTGGGCCCGAAGAACATCCGCGTGAACGCGATCTCCGCCGGCCCCGTGAGCACGCTCGCCGCGCGCGGCATCCGCGGCTTCACGGACATGCTCAAGGAGCACAGCGGCGCCGCGCCGCTCGAGCGCAACATCACCAAGGAGGAGGTCGGCAAGGCCGGCCTGTTCCTGCTCTCGGACCTGGCCAGCGGCATCACCGGCACCACGCTCTACGTGGACGCCGGCTGGCACATCCTGGGGATGTAGCCGTGCGGCCCGCGGCGCTCGCGGCGGCGCTGGCCGCCGGCCTCGTAGCGGGCGCGCAGGCGGCAGGTGCGCAGGCGGGCGCCCCGGTCGCGGGCGCGCCCACGAGCTCGGCCGCCGACACGGCGACCGTGATCCTGCTCGGCACGGGCACGCCCTACCCGAGCCACACCGCGCAGGGCCCCGCCACCGCGGTGCAGGTCGGTGCGCGGTTGTTCCTCTTCGACGCCGGCCCCGGCGTCGAGCGGCAGATGGAGGCCGCCGGCCTGCCCGTGCGCGGCGGCCCCGTGACCGCCGCGTTCCTCACGCACCTGCACACCGACCACACGCTCGGGCTGCCCGACCTCATCTTCACGTCGTGGGTGATGGGCCGGCGCGCGCCACTTCCGCTCGCCGGCCCGCCCGGCACGCGCCGCATGGTCGAGCACCTCCTCGCCGCGTGGAGCGAGGACATCGACGTGCGCACGAACGGCCTCGAGCACGGCGTGCCCGGCGGCTGGCGCGTCGACGTGCGCGAGACGCGCGGCGGGATCGTGTACGACTCGGCCGGCGTGAGGATCCGCGCGTTCCCCGTGCGCCATGGCAGCTGGACGTGGGCGTTCGGCTACCGCATCGACACGCCCGGGAAGAGCATCGTGATCTCGGGCGACACCGCGCCGAGCGAATCGGTGGTCGCAGAGGCGCGGGGCGTGGACGTGCTGGTGCACGAGGTCTACCCCGAGCTGCGACTCGTGCCCGAGAACCGCCCCGGCGGCGCCGACTGGCCGCGCTACATGGAGAAGTTCCACACCTCGGACCACGAGCTCGGCTTCATCGCCGCGCGCGCCCGCCCCCGCCTGCTCGTGCTCACGCACATCGTGCGCATGGGCGCCACCGACGAGATGCTGATCGCGGGCATCCGCGACGGCGGCTGGAAGGGCCCGGTGGTCGTGGGCCGGGACCTGGGGAGGTACTAGGAGACCCGGGGGCGGGAAGCTCCAGCGGATCCCGAGGACCTGCCACCGCGCAGCCGCGCCGCGCCACCTTCACGGCGTCGCGCCCAGCTGCTCCAGCCGCACGCGCGCCGCTCGCGCGTTCAGCGCATCTCCCGATTCCTCGAAGAGGTCCGCCATGCGCTCAAGGGTGGCGGGGTCCTCCACGGATCCCACGACGGCACGCCAGTGCTCGATGGCCTCGGCCTTGCGTCCCTGCAGCAAGATTGCCCAGCCAAGCGTCGCCTGCGCGTCCACGTTGGACGGCTCGATGCGCAGCGCCTCCCGGCAGGCCCGCTCCGCCTCGGCCGGGATCCCGCGCTGCAGGGCGATCTGTCCCAGCAGGAGCCACGCCACCGCATTTCGTGGCTGGAGACGCAGGCTGCGCCGAAGGTGGACGGTCGCGCTGTCGAACATGTCGTGCTGGTATTCCAGGGTGCCGAGCACCTGCAATGGCTCCGGATTCCCCTTGTCCACGAGGATCATCGCCCGCGCGCCATGCCACGTCAGCAGCGTATCGTTCGTCATCCACCGCGCCTTGGTGCCGAAGGCCGGGCCGACCTCGTAGAGCACGGATGGATTCGGCGTCGTCACGAGGCGAGGCGTCAACCCCGGAACCGTGGCCGTCGTGTCGAGCAGGTACCAGAAGCGCGGGCGGGTCTCCACTTCGGGCCACGAGACGTACAACCAGCGCACGCCCGCCGCGTGCGCGGCCGCGCCCAGCTGCGGGAGCGAGTCCGCGAACGGAAACGGGCGGCCCTCCAGCCCCGAGAGCCAGGCCAGGTGCGGCTTGCGGGCCATCACCCGGTCATGCGGCCCCGCCACGGCACGCAGCGCCCTCGCAGCGTCCAGTATCTCGACGGGCAGCTTCGCGAGGGTTCTCGTCTGCTCGCGCCAGGAGGCCCCGACCGCCAGCGAGAGCGGCACGAGCACCAGGAGGGTCTTCAGGCGCACGCGGCGCGAGCGGCCGACGGCGAACGCGAAGCGTGGCGAGGCGAAGAAGGCCGAGGCGAACGCAGCGTCGACGGGCAGCAGCGCGAGCGAGTACCGGGGGGCGTGGAACACGGGAACGAGCACCAGGAAGGCGCAGGCCCCGAAGATCGCCAGTGGCGCCAGGCGCCGGAAGGAGCCCTCGATCAACGTCAGCGCCAGTCCGAGCGCCGCGCAGATGGCGACCGGCCAGCCGAGCAGCTCGTGAGCATCCAGGCGCAGATGATCACCGACGTTGTCGAGCAATCGTGCCGCAACCGCACCCGGGTCGCGTCGAATGACGTCCGAGAGCGAGTGGAACTGCGGCTGGAGGAGCTTCTGGTAATCGTCCCAGACGATGCCCCGGGGGCGGGCGAAGACCTCATAGGCGATGTTGTGATGGAGGGCGAACGCCAACCCGGTGCCGTGAGCCGCGCACCACGACATCCAGGGCACCAGAACGATCAGGAAGCCTCCCGCGAAGGCGATCACCGCGCGTGACCGGCCCGCGGCAGGACGGAGCCCGAATGCCAGCGTCACGAATGCCGCGGGCACGAGCGAGACGGCGCTGTACCGCGTGAGGAACGCCGCGGCCGCCACGCCGCCGGCGGCCAGCAGCCCGCGCGCACTCGTTCGCGAGAGCAGCAACCACAGGGCGAGCGAGAGGAGCATCAGCGCGAACGCGTCGGTGGTGACCGAGTAGCCGAAGCGCAGCAGTACGGGGTTCGTGGCGAGGAACAGAACCCCCAGCACCGCGAGCCGAGCGTCGCCGAGTCGCCTCAGCAGGGACCGCCAGATCAGCAGGGTGGCGATCGTCGCCGTCGCCGAGATGAGCTCGGCAGCCACGAACAGGTTGCGTACGGCAAGACCCGCCAACGCCAGGGCCATCTCGTACCCGGGGCCCACCACCCCGTAACGCGACGCGTCGACGTGCCCGTTCTGGATCAGCCTCGCACCGGCGGCGTAGGCGCCGTAGAAGTCGGTCTCGGTGAAGTAGTCCCCGATCCGGTGCGGCCCGGCCACCACGAGCGTCAAGACGGCGGCCACCCCCGCAACGACCGCGAGTCCGATCCAGCGGCACCCACGCTCGAGCGCGGCCGACACCTCCCCGCTGCCGTGCAGGGCGAACGAGCCGCTCGCCCGCGCACCGCGCCTGCCCGATGCGACGGAGCGGGTGCGATCGGATCGGTTGGAAGACCTGCCGCCTCGAGTCATGCGCAATGCCCGCCGGGGCCGGCGGCGAGAGACCACGGGGAATGGAACCGCTTCGCCGGAAACGGCGAGTTCGTCGCCGCCGCGGGTTGACGTCTGCCGAACGCCGACGAAGAAGTCCTCCCACCTCCGAGCAGCACGTGCCTTCGAGGGGCCGCCAACCACACGGAGCGCGCGATGCTCGGGTTGGAGGACGTCGTGGAGATACAAACATCGGCGAAGGCGGGTGTCTACCAGCGGGACGCCGCGCGGGAGGACGATGCGCCACCGAACTCCCCCGTCACCTCCGGTTCCACACCGCTCACCCCAGCAGCTCGCGCACCTTGCGCGAGAGCCCCTCGGCGGTGAAGGGCTTCTGCAGGAACGCCGTGCCGGGGCCGGAGGCCAGCGGCGCGTTCTCGTTGGCGTAGCCGGAGAGGAAGAGCACCCGGAGCTCCGGCAGCAGGGCGCGCATCCGACTCGCCAGCTCGACGCCGCCCATGCGCGGCATCACCACGTCCGTCGCGAGCAGGTCGATCCGCGTCCCGGTGGACGCGATCCGCATCGCCTGCTCGCCGTCGGCTGCCTCGAGCACCGTGTAGCCGAGCCGACGCAGGCTCCGCACGACCAGGGTGCGCACGAGCGGGTCGTCCTCCGTGAGCAGGACGACTTCGTGGCCGCCCTCCGGGGACTGTCCCGCGACTTCGTCGAGGAGTGATTCCGGGGTCCCGGTCCCCATGGGCAGGTAGACGCGGAACGTGCTGCCCCGGCCGGGCTCGGTCTCCACCAGGATCTCGCCGCCGCTCTGCTTCACGATGCCGTAGACCGTCGAGAGCCCGAGCCCCGTGCCCCGGCCCCGTTCCTTGGTCGTGAAGAAGGGCTCGAAGAGGTGCATCACCACGTCGGGCGTCATGCCGGTGCCGTCGTCGGCCACGGCGAGCATCACCCGCTCGCCCGCTTCGCCGGAGACGTCGGCGGGCGCCTCCCCGCCCGGCGCCCTCCGCGTTTCGAGCACGAGCCGTCCGCCTCCCGGCATCGCATCGCGTGCATTGACCGCGAGGTTCAGGATTACCTGCTCGATCTGGCCGGGGTCCGCACGCACGTGATGCGGCCGTCCGTCCGACGTCACGACCAGCTCGATGTCCTCCCCGATGATCCGCCGCAGCATCTTGTCCATGCGGGCGATCACCTGGTCGAGGTCGAAGACCCTCGGCTCGACCTGCTGCCGGTGGCTGAACGCGAGGAGCTGCCGGGTCAGCGTTCGCGCCCGCTCCGCCGCGGCGAGGATCTCCTTCGCCTCGCCGCGCAGCGGGTGACCCTCGGACATCGTCTCCACGATGTCGGCGCCCGCGGTCAGGATCACGGTGAGCACGTTGTTGAAGTCGTGCGCCACCCCACTGGCCAGCCGACCCACGGCCTCGAGCTTCTGCGCCTGGCGAAGCTGCTCCTCGACCTTCCGCCGCTGGGTGATGTCCACCAGCGTCGCGCGGCTCATCACGAGCCGCCCGGACAGATCCCGCTCGGCGGTGCTGCTGAGCATGACCGGCAGGATGCTGCCATCCTTCCGCACCAGCTCGACCTCGAGGTCGCGCAGCGAGCCGCGCTCCAGGAACGACCGGAAGACATGCTCGAACGCCTCGCGGCTCGCAGGGGTCAGCAGCTCCTGGAACCGGCGCGTCCCGACGAGCTCGTCCCGGCGATAGCCGAGCCACTGCAGCTCGGTGTCGTTGACGCGCACGAGCGTGCCGGAGGCGTCGAGCGAGTGATAGCCGCAGGGGGCGTTGTTGTAGAGGTCCCCGATCTCGGCGAGGCTGCGCTTGAGTTCGGTCACGTCGCGGGAGATGCCGACGATCCGGTAGATGCGGCCCCCGTCGTCGCGAACGGGCACGAGGGTGGACTGGTAGCTCTTCCGGCCGGATGGCAGGTTGAGCTCCGCCTCCTCCTCGACGGGCGCACCGCGCTCGATGCAGCGCCGGTACTTCTCGCTGACCACGAGCGCCGTCTCCGCGTCCACGGTGTCCTCCTGGTACTTTCCGATGACCTCCGCGGCGGTGAGCCCCGTCGATCGCTCGAAGGCCGGGTTCACGTCGAGGTTGCGGAAGCGCCCGTCGGCGCAGACCTCCAGCACGTACATGGCGTCGGAGGAGTTCTCGAACACCTCGCGGTACCGGCGCTCGCTCTCGCGGATCGCGGCCTCGGCCCGCTGCTGCTCGGTGACGTCCACGAGGGTGACGAGCACGCGCGACAACGCGTCCTCGTGTCCCGGGCTCACCTTGACGCTCACCGTCACCTGGCGAGGCTCGCCGGCGAGCGTCCGGACCACGGCCTGCGTCTGGTGCGCCGTGCGGCGGTTCCATAGCGCGACCAGCTGTTGCCGGTAGGCGTCGAAGGACTCGGGCACGAACGTCTCAAGCAGCCCGGCGATCAGATCCGCCTTGCTTCCGGCGCGATGCATCGCCACCGCCGCCCGGTTCACGTCGACGACTCGCACCGCCTCGGCGCAGCGCTGCGCCACTTCGGGATGCTCGCGCAGGTGCGATTCGAGGTCCCCCACGCCCGCGGCGCGGAGCTCCTCGAAGATCCGCGCGATCCCCGACATGTCCTCTTCCCAGATCGGGACGGGCGAGTTCTCGAACAGGTCGCGATAACGCTCCTCGCTCGCCTGCGGCGGATCCGACGGCGTGGACTGCGCACCGGGGGGAATGGCCTCGCGCATGTTCTCCTCGGCGGTACGGCGGCGCGGGTCGCTTCCGCGCCCGGCCCGTGCACTCTCCGGCGGCGCCCCGGCGGAGCCGTGGCCGCCCGCGAAACGGGGGGATTCTACGACTTGCGCGACGCACGACAACCGACGCGTGCGCAGGCGGCCGCGGGCCTCAATTCCTCCGCAGCAGCGCCGGCCAGTTCTGCACGACCGTCACGGTCTGGGGGCGCGGGGCCTCGGCGGGCATGATGGCCAGGAGGCGTGTCCCGGAGGGGTCCAGGTCGGCGCCGTTGGTGACCTGCTCCGGCAGCCTCGCCTGGACGCGGGGGGCGCCGAGGGCGAATCGCGCGCCGGGCTGCACCTCGGCCTGCATCGCCACGTTGGGGGTCTTCGCCGAGACGAAGATCAGCCGCTTGCTGTCCCTCGTCCACGTGATCACGGCCCCGCCCCCGGTGGTGACCTGGTAGCGCAGCGCGGGCGAGGCGAACGGCACGACGTAGACTTCCTGGGTCCCCGACTCGTCGCTCTCGAACGCGACCCAGCGGCCGTCCGGCGAGAGGCGCGCGTTCTGCTCGTTGGCGGTCGTGTGCAGCAGCGGGCGCGGCGCCCCGCCGTCGAGCGGCAGCACCCACTCGTCCCACTTCGTCGCGGGATCGAGCCGGCCGTACAGCAGGAACCGCCCGTCCGGCGTCCAACCGTCCGGACGCTTGAACGCGGGATCGTCAGCGAGGTAGATCCGCTGCGAGCCGTCGGCGAGCGATCGCACGACGATGCGCTCCCGGATCGCCTCCTCGACGCACGCGAACCGCTGGCCGTCGGGCGACCACCGGGGCGAGCCCGCCAGCAGCTCGGGCTCGGTGAGGCGCGTGAGAATGCCGCGGTCGAGATCCGCGAGCATCACGAAGCGGTTCTGCGCCTTGTCGGCGCTCGTGACGAGCGCGCGGTGGCCATCCGGGGAGATCACCGGGGTGAAGTAGTTGCCGGAGGAGAACGGCGGGGACGGCAGCTCGTGCCCCTGCAGGTCGAGCCAGGCCAGCCGCGTGGGCACGGGATCGAACGTGCTGTAGGCGAGCACGCCGGTGCCCGACACCGACAGCCACGACGAGCCCCCGAAGCTGTTGCCGAGCGCCAGGTCGCCCAGCGCGTGCGGCTCGCCGGAAACCTTCAGGGCGCGCGCGTCGAAGCGCTGTGCCATCGGCACGCCGAGGCGCGTGTACAGCAGCCAGCCGGGCGGCGCGTAGATGCCGCCGGTCTCCGTGTGAGCCACCACCCGGGGCGCGCCGCCGTCGAGCGAGCCCACGCACAGGCGTCCCGCGCCCGTGCTGTCGCCGGGCAGCGAGCTGTAGAGGAAGTGGCGTCCGTCGGGAAGGAAATACGGGAACCGCAGGCCGGTCTCGCCGTGCGCCGAGTCGGGCCGCAGCACCACCGCCGGGTCGCCGCCGCTCGCGGACACCCGGTAGAGCGCGCCGTTCGAGTAGGGCGCGAACAGGATCACACCGTCCCGGTTCCACGTCCCGCCGCGGCCGTTCTTCACCTCGCACAGGCTCTGCGGGTCGCCGCCGGCGACGGCCACCTTCATGAGCTGGCGGTCGCCCGCGAAGAACGCGATCCAGCGGCTGTCGGGCGACCAGAACGAGATCGTGGCGCCTTCGGTCCCGGGCAGGACCCTGGGCGTCAGCGCATCCATCCGCCGGATCCAGATGCGGTTCACGCCCGACGAGTCCGACGCGACGAGGGCGAGCATGGTGCCGTCGGGCGAGATGTCGAGCGAGATCGAGCTGCTGAAGTTGAAGAGCTGGCCTCGCGGTGCTTCGACGGCGAATCGAACGGGGTCCGTGCCGCGCCCGGGCGCCAGCGTGCGCGCGACGAGCCACGTGGCGGCGGCCGTCAGCAGGACGAGCGCCGCGGGCAGCGCCCTGCGCCAGGTCGGGCGCGCCACCGTCGCCGGCGCGGTCGCGGCGTGTGCGCCGCTCGCCGAGACGCGTCCGGCGACCAGGTCCTCGATCTCGATGCGCGCGTCGCCGATGTCGCGCAGCCGGCGGCGCGCGTCCTTCTGCAGGCAGCGCGCGATCAGGTCGCGCACGCGCCCGGGCGTCGTCGCGGGCAGCACGCTCCAGTCGGGCTCGACCTGCAGGATGCGCGAGACGATGTCGGACACGGTCTCGCCCGCGAACGCCTGCCGGCCGCTCAGGCACTCGTACAGCACGCAGCCGAACGACCAGATGTCGGTGCGCCGGTCGACCGGCTTGCCGCGCGCCTGCTCGGGGCTCATGTAGGCGGCCGTGCCCAGGATGACGCCGGCGTCGGTGCCGGCGTAGGTGCGCGTCGGCGACGCCGACAGCCCCACGTCCGACGACGACGATGCGCCCGCGCCGCCCTTGGCGAGCCCGAAGTCGAGCACCTTGACGTCGCCGGTGGGCGTCACCATCACGTTCCCGGGCTTCAAGTCGCGGTGGACGATGCCGGCGTCGTGCGCGGCCTCGAGCGCGGCGGCGACCGCGGCCGCGACCTCGAGCGCGTCCATCACGGGCAGCGGCCCGCGCGCCCGGCGCTGGGCGAGCGACTCGCCCTCGACGCACTGCATCACGAGGAAGCGGCGGCCCTCGGCCTCCTCGAGCCCGTGCAGCACGGCGATGTTCGCGTGCTGGAGCGAGGCGAGCAGGCGGGCCTCGCGCTCGAAGCGCGCGAGCCGCTCGGGGTCGTTGGCGAACGCGTCGGGCAGGAGCTTGATCGCGACGTCGCGCCCGAGCTTGGGGTCGCGCGCGCGGTAGACCTCGCCCATGCCGCCCGCGCCGAGGCGCGAGACGATCTCGTACGCACCGAGCCTGCTGCCGGCCTGCAGGGCCATGCGCTCCCCCGGGACGAAGCGAACGGGCGGCGGCCG
>JBAIWU010000460.1:0-7765 GCA_037917155.1 Candidatus Eiseniibacteriota bacterium | reverse complement strand
AGGCGGAACGCGCCCCGCGCGGCCAGCGCCTCCGCGGCGCGCGCGGCGACGACCGCCGCCGCGGCCGCGGCGAGCGCCTCCGCGCCGTCGAGCACGCGCACCGCCGGCGGGCCGTTCACGGGTTGCGCCACTGCCGCCGGTCCCGCCGGATGAGCCGGTCGGCGGCCTCCGGGCCCCACGAGTCGGCGGCGTACGCCGGGCGCTCGGCCTGGGGGCCGGTCTCGAACCAGTCGAGGATGGGCTGGATCCAGCTCCACGACGTCTCGACCGCGTCGCGACGCGAGAACAGCGTCGCGTCGCCGCGCATCGCGTCGAGCAGCAGCCGCTCGTACGCCTCGGGCGGGTCGCCGCCGAACGCCTCGACGTACGTCATGTCCATCTTCACGGGCGCGACCGTGAAGTCGTGCCCGGGCAGCTTCGAGGAGAACGCGAGCTGGATGCCCTCCTCGGGCTGGATCCGCAGCGTGAGAACGTTCGGCTCGACGTGCTCGCACAGGTCGCCGCTGCCGAACAGCGACAGCGGGATGGGCTGCATGTGGAACGAGACTTCCGTGACGCGCTTCTTCATGCGCTTGCCCGCGCGCAGGTAGAACGGCACGCCCTGCCAGCGCCAGTTGTCCACGAAGACGCGCAGCGCCGCGAACGTGGGCGTGCGCGAGTCCGGCGCGACGTCGGGCTCGCGGTGATACCCCTCGTACTGGCCCACGACCACGTCGAGCGGCACGGTATCCGCCCACGGCTGGCGCAGGGCCTTCAGGACTTTGAGCTTCTCGCCGCGCACGTCGTCCGCGTGGCCGCTGTTCGGCGGCTCCATCGCGCACAGCGAGAGCACCTCGAGCAGGTGGTTCTGGACGATGTCGCGCAGGACGCCCGTCGACTCGTAGAACTTCCCGCGCGTGCCCACGCCCACGGTCTCGGCCGCGGTGATCTGCACGTGGTCGACGTACTTCCGGTTCCAGAGCGGCTCGAACATGCTGTTGGCGAACCGGAACACCATGATGTTCTGCACCGTCTCCTTGCCCAGGTAGTGGTCGATGCGGAACGTCTGCGACTCGTCGAGCACGTTCGCGACGAGCGTGTTCAACGCGCGCGCCGTCTCGAGGCTGCGGCCGAAGGGCTTCTCGACGATGACGCGCGAGAAGATCGGCGCGCCCGGCGGCACGACGAGTCCCGCGCCCCGCAATCCCTCGAGGATGGGCGGGAACTCGTCCGGGGGCACGGCGAGGTAGAAGAGCCGGTTGCCGCCCGTCGCGTGCGCGGCGTCGTGCGATTCCAGCGCGGCGCGCAGGCGTGCGTAGGTGGCCGGGTCGGCGAAGTCGCCGGCGACGTAGTCGAGGCGCGGCGCGAGCGCGTCCCACGTCGCGTCGAGCAGCGGCGTGCGCGAGAACTCCGACACCCCCTCGCGCATGCGGTCGCGGAACTCGGCGGCCGACCAGGGCCGGCGCGCGCAGCCCACCATCGCGAAGCCGTCCGGCAGGCGCCGGCCGGCCGCGAGGTTGTAGAGCGCCGGCATGAGCTTGCGGCGCGTGAGGTCGCCGGTCGCGCCGAACACGACGAATGCGCACGGAGGCGCGCCGGGGGGCTGCGCGGGCGCGAGCCGGTCCCGCGCGACCTCGATCCGCGTCGTCACGCTACTTCTCCTTCACCGCGTGGCCGCCGAACTCCGCACGCAGGGCCGCCAGCACGCGGTCGGTGAAGGTGTCCTGCTGCCGCGAGCGGAAGCGCCGCATGAGCGCGAGCGTCAGCACCTCGGCCGGGATGTCGTGACTGATCGCCTCGAGCACCGTCCAGCGGCCCTCGCCCGAGTCCTCGACCCAGCCGCGGATCGTCTCGAGCTTCGGGTCGCGGGCGAACGCGAGCTCGGCCAGCTCGAGCAGCCACGAGCGCACGACGCTGCCCTGGTTCCACAGGTGCGAGAGTTTCGCGAGGTCGTACGCGTACTCGCTCGCCTGCAGGATCTCGAAGCCCTCCGCGTACGACTGCATCATGCCGTACTCGATGCCGTTGTGGATCATCTTGGCGAAGTGCCCCGCGCCCGCGGGGCCGCAGTGCAGCCAGCCCTCGGGCGGCGCGAGCGTGTCGAGCCCGGGCTTCAGCCGCGCAATCGCCTCGTCCGGCCCGCCGAGCATCATGCAGTAGCCGTTCTTCAGGCCCCAGATGCCGCCGGAGGTGCCGGCGTCGGCGTACAGCAGGCCCGCCGGCGCGAGGCGCGCGGCCCGGCGCTGGTCGTCGCGGTAGTTCGAGTTGCCGCCGTCCACGACGAGGTCGCCGCGCGCGAGCAGGGGCGCGAGCTGCTCGACGAGGTCGTCCACGGGCCTGCCGGCCGGCAGCATGATCCACACGGCGCGCGGCGGGGCGAGCGCGCGCACGAGGTCCGCGATCGTCGCCGCCGCCTCGGCGCCGTGCGCGGCCGCCTCGCGCGTCTTCCCGGCGCTGCGGTTCCACGCCACCACGCGGTGGCCGCCTGCGAGCAGCCGAAGCGTCATGTTGAATCCCATGCGACCGAGGCCGACGAAGCCGATGTCCATGTGCGCTCCCGTGTGCAGTGTCGTGGCCGCGCGCCTCGCGCGTGCGGCCGCCGCGCCGCGGCCGACGCTCGCGCATGAAACGCCCGCGCGCGCCCCGCGGCAAGTCGGCCGCCCGGCGGGCGGCCCTGCGCCTGTGCTACCGTTCGGCCCCGTGATCGCCGCCCGCCAGGCCTTCCTGCCGCGCCCCGTCCCGCTCGTCCTGCTGCTCTCGTTCCTGCTCTCGCTGTGGACGGCGCTGCGCTACCCGCTGGTCGATCCCGACGAGGGCCGCAACGCCGAGGTGGCGCGCGAGATGTCCGTGGACGGCGACGTGATCGTGCCGCACCTGGCGGGCATGCCCTACCTCGACAAGCCGCCGCTGCTGTTCGCGGCCTCGGCCGCGTGCGTGCGCGTGCTGGGGCACACGCCGCTCGCCGCGCGGCTGCCGTCGATGCTCGCCTCGCTGGCGACGCTGCTGCTGCTCGCACGCGCCGCGGCGCGGCTCGAGCCGGACGGACACGCCGCGCGCGCGGCGCTGCTGTCCGCGGCGGCGCCGCTGTTCGCGGTGATGTCGGCGTACGTCATCTTCGACATGCCGCTCGCGCTGTGCGTGACCGCCGTCTGGACCGGGATCGCGGCCGAGCTCGACGCGGGGCCCGCTGCCCGGCGCCGCGCGGGCATGTTCCTCGCGGTCGCGCTCGGGGTGCTGGTCAAGGGCCCGGTCATGCTGCTGTGGGCCGCCGGGGGCAGCCTCGGCGCGGCGCTCGCGACGCGCGGACGCGGCCCGCTGCGTTGGCTCGCGTGGTGGCCCGGCTGGCTGCTCGTGCTGGCGCTCGCGGGCGGCTGGTTCGCGCTCGCGCTGCGCCGGCATCCCGAGTACGCGCGCTACGCGTTCCTCGAGGAGTCCATGGAGCGGCTCACGACGAACGCGTTCCACCGCCGGCAGGGCTGGTGGTTCGTGCCCGCGGTGCTCGCGGGGGGCGCGCTGCCGTGGTCGGTCGCGACCCCGTGGCGGCTGCCGCGCTCGACCGCCAGCCGGGTGGCGGCCGGATTCGTGCTCTTTGCGGCGGTGCTCTTCACGTTTTCGCACTCCCAGCTCGTCACCTACCTGCTGCCCGCGATCCCGCCGCTCGCGTGGTGGGCGGCCGAGAGCTGGGGGCCGCGCGAGCGGCTGCTGCCGCGCCCGGTGCTGGCGGCGCTTGGGCTTGCGCCGCTGCTGCTCGTCGCGGGCTCGCCCTGGCTCGCACCCTTCGCGGCCGAGCGCTCGGGAGCTCCGCTCGCGGGTGAAATCACCCGCTCGGGCGGAGGGGCGGTGCTGTACGAAGATTGCTATAGTCCGGGCTCGGACTACCTCCTGGGGCGCCTCTCGAGCGTCGTGTCCCGGGACGGCGCGGTGCTGACGAGCAACTACGTGACCCGCTACCGCGAGTCGCTCCGGGCGCGCGGCTTGTGGCGGCTGTACGACTCGGCCCCGGCGGCGCCCCCGGCGCGCGTGCGCGTCGTGCCCACGCGGCGGGCCGGGAGAACCGCCCCGACCCCGGGCGATGCGGCGCTCTTCGTCGATTCCCGCTTCACCGCGCGGCGCGCGCGGAACTGACCTCGGATCCCCCACCCGGAGCACCCATCGCATGTGCGGCATCGCCGGACTGATCGCCCCCGACCTCGGCCCCGAGGAGCGGCTCGAGTGGGTGCGCCGCATGGTGCAGCGGCTGCGCCACCGCGGCCCCTCCGGCGAGGCGCTGTGGGACGGCGGCGGCTGCGCGCTGGGGCTCGCGCGGCTCGCGATCGTCGCGCCCGGGCAGCACGCGCGCGTGCTCGAAAGCGAGACAAGCGACGTCGTCGGCGTCGCGAACGGCGAGATCTACAACCATCACGAGCTGCTGCGGGCGCTGCGCTCGCGCGGCCACGTCGTGCCGGACGGCCCCGACACCGCGCTGCTGCCGCACCTCTACGAGGAGCGCGGCGACGCGTTCCCGGTCGCGCTCGACGGCATGTTCGCGGTCGCGCTCTGGGACCGCTCGTCGGGCACGCTCACGCTGGCGCGCGACCGGGCCGGCGAGAAGCCGCTGTTCGTCGCGAGCTCGGGCGGGAGGTTCGCCTTCGCCTCGGAGCCCGGCGCGCTCGCGCTGCTGCCGTGGGTGTCGCGCGACCCCGCGCCGGGCGCGCTCGCCCGCTACCTCGTGCACGGCTGCTTCGCCGGCGCCGACGCGGCGTTCCGCGGCGTGCGCCAGCTCCCGCCCGGGCACGCGCTCGTGCTGCGGAACGGCCGGGAGACGATGCGGCGCTACTGGCGGCCGTGGGACACGCTGCTCGCCGGGCGCGCGAGCGCGACCACCGCCGAGGCGCCCGAGCTCACGCGCGACGCGCTCGAGGCCTCGGTGATCTCGCGCGTGCCCGGCGAGGTGCCGTTCGGCGTGTTCCTCTCGGGCGGCGTCGACTCGGGCCTCGTCGCGACGCTCGCCGCGCGGCACCTGCGCCGCGAGTTCCCCACGTTCAGCATGCGCATCGAGCACCGCGGCTACGACGAGTCGGCGTACGCGCGGCGCGTGGCGGCCTCGATCCGCACCGAGCACCACGAGCTGGTCATGACCGCGCGCGAGGGCGAGGAGGCGTTCCACCGCTGGGCCGCCCGCATGGACCAGCCGCTCGGCGATCCCAGCGTGCTGCCCACGTGGGCGCTGGCGCGGCTCGCGTCGCATTTCGTCCCCGTCGTGCTCACGGGCGAGGGTGGCGACGAGCTCTTCGGCGGCTACCCCACCTACCTCGGGCACCGGCACGCCTACTTCGCGAACCACGTGCCCGCGCCGCTCGCGAGCGCCGCGGTATCGCTCGCGCGCCGCCTGCGTCCGAAGCACCACCACGTGACGCTCGCGCACCTCGTCGAGCGTTTCCTCGGCGTGCGCTCGCTCCCGGCGTTCGAGCGCCATCTCGCGTGGTTCGGCACGGCCCGCGCCCGCGAGGCGCTCGCGCTCCTTTCGCCCGAGCTGCGCGACGCGGCCGGGACCGAGGCGCCGCTCGCCCACGCGCGCCACCTCGAGGACGTGCTGGACGACATGCGGCTGATGGGCGTCGACGGCCGCGTGCCGATGAGCGCCTACCAGCTCCTCGACTTCGAGACCTACCTCTCGGGCGACCTGCTCACCAAGGTGGACCGCTGCACGATGGCGCATGGCGTCGAGTCGCGCGCGCCGTTCCTGCGCGCGTCGCTGATCGAGTTCGCGCTCGCGCTGCCCGAGGACGCCCGGCTTCGCGGCACGAGCGGCAAGTGGGCGCTCAAGCAGGCCGCGAAGGACCTGCTGCCGGCCGACCTGCTCGCGCGGCGCAAGCAGGGCTTCTCGCCGCCGTTCTCCGCGTGGGCGCGCGGGCCGCTGCGTTCACTCGTCACGGACGCCCTCGCCCCGGCGCGCGTCGCCGCCACGGGCGTGCTCGACCCGCAGGCGGTGCAACGCCTGCTGCGCGAGCACCTGAGCGCGGCCGAGGACCGCGGCCGCACGCTGTGGGCCGTGCTGTCGCTGCAGAGCTGGGCCGAGCGCTGGGTCCACGGCACGCCCGAGGAGGCCGCGAGCCCCGCCTACCCGGCCGCGGTCGCCGTGCCCGAGGCGCGCTGAGGGGTCGCGTCAGGCCGGGGCGCACCGGCGCGGCAGCGCCATCGCACAGGCGAAGCCGGGCACGACGAGCGCCGAGAGCACCATCAGCGCCACGCGCAGCCCCGCGCGGTCGGCGATCACGCCGACCGGGCCCACGAGCAGCGAGCCCAGACCCCACGCCCCGCCCATCAGCAGGCTCGAGATCGTCGACGCGTGCCGCGGCGCCAGCTCCTGGCCGAGCACCGTGTTGACGGGCAGCGAACTCTGCATGAGCGCGTAGCCCGCGACGAGGCACACGAGCCCCGGCCCGAGCGGCAGCAGGAAGAACGCGACGTAGAACGGCGCCGCGAGCAGGAACGAGGCGCGAACGACGCTGCGGCCACCGATGCGGTCGGCGAGCCAGCCGCCGCCGAAGCCGCCGATCGCGCCGGCGGCGAGGTACACGGTCGTGATGACGCCGCCGGCCTCCACGGACCAGCCGCGCTCGTGCACGAACAGCGGCAGGAACGTCGCGAAGCCCGACGACACGGCCGAGCGCGCCACCACGACGCAATAGAGGAGCGCCAGCGGCCGCGCGACCGGGCGCAGGTCGGCGAACCGCGTGCGCACGCGCTCCTGCCGCGGCAGCGGCGCCACGCGCGTGACCCACGCGAGCAGCACGGCGCTCATCACGAGCCCGGGCACGGCCGCCCACCACGTGCGCTCGAGCCCGAACGCGGCCACGCTGAGCGTCGCGAACATCGGCCCGAGCGCCCAGCCGAGCGTGCCGCCCGTCACCCAGAAGGACATCGCCATCGCGCGGCGCGGCCCGGTGTCGCCGGCGAGCGCCGCCGCCTGCGGATGGAACGCCGCCACGCCGACGCCGCCGGTCACGAGCAGCAGCACGAGCGCGAGGTACGTCGGCGCGGCGCCGATGCTGGCGAGGAAGCACGCGGCCACGGCCGGGCCGAACGCCACGAACCAGGGCCGCCCGAGTCGGTCCGAGAGCAGCCCGAAGGCGGGCTGCGAGAACGACGAGGACATCGAGCCCAGCGCGACCAGCCCGCCGACGAGCGCGTAGTTCAGGCCCAGGCGGTGGAGCAGCAGCGGCAGCAGGGGCAGGAAGAAGCTCGAGTACGAATCGATCGTGAGGTGCGCGAGCGAGAGCACCGCGAGCCGCGGGGTGAGGAACGTGCGCATGGCGGGCGCACTCTAACCGCGGCCCGCCCCGGCATGCGAACGACGCCCGGCCGCGGGGCCGGGCGCCGTCCGCTCGCGCGTGCGGCGATCGCTCAGGCCGCGTCGCGCTCGGTGACGCGGACGAGGCGCGTCACGAACTCCTCGGTGCGGTGCACCTCCTGCAGGATCGCCGGCAGCAGCCGCGTGAGCTCGTCGAGCCGCCCGAGCCGCGCGCGGTCCTCGGCCATGCCGAACAGGCGCGCGCAGCCGACCGCGCCCACGGTCGCGCTCATGCGCCGCAGGCGCGCCGCCTCGGACTCGGCGGACTCGGCGCTGCCGGACTCGAGCGCGGCCTCGAAGCGCTGGAGCCGCGGGAAGACGTCGGCGACGAACGTGCTCAGCATCGAGCTGCGCAGCGCCGGCACGCCCATGCTCGCCTGGTTGAGCTGCTCGAGGTCGACCGGCGGGCCCTCCGGTGCGTCGGACGCCTGCGCCGGAGCCGGCGCCGGCGCG
>JBAIWU010000459.1:0-3248 GCA_037917155.1 Candidatus Eiseniibacteriota bacterium | reverse complement strand
CGGCGACCGCCGTCAGGTGCTCATCGGCGGCAATCACCTCGAAGCCGAGCACCTCGGCGTAGAACGCGACCGACCGGTCGACGTCCTCCACGTACAGCGCGGTCTCGATCAGCCCCTCGATCCGCGGCGCGTCGAGCCGCGCGATGCCGTCGCCCGGCGAGCATGGGCGCTCGAGGCGCGCGTGCTCCGGGGGCGCGGCGAGGATCGCGAGCTGGCGCGCGGCCTCCGCGGGCGTCACGCCGCGCGCGGCGAGCCGGCGCAGGTCGTCGGGCGTGAGGCGGGGCGCGTCCGTGCTCATCGGGTCCATCCCGGTCGGAGGAGGTCGGCGGTCGGCCGCGGGGGCGGCCCGCGCGGGCAGCCCCGGCGGCCCTTCAGCGCGCGTCGCCACGTGCCGACAACCCCGTGGAAACGTGGCCATCCGGCCGCGCCCGTGGGCGCGGTCCGGGCAACATGCCCCGCGGCGGACGCCGCGGCAAGCCGAATCCCGGCCCCGGCCGGGGGGAACCCGTGCGCGTACTGATCGCCGACGACGAGCCCGTCAACCGCATGGTGCTCTCGCGCAAGCTCCGCCAGTGGGGCCACGAGCCCGTGCTGGTCGAGAACGGCGCGCAGGCGTGGGCGCTGCTGCAGTCGGAGCCGTGCCGTATCGTGATCACCGACTGGATGATGCCCGAGATGGACGGCATCGAGCTCACCCGGCGCATCCGCCAGTCCGCGCTCGGCGGCTACACGTACGTGCTGCTGCTCACCGCGCGCAGCGGCATCGAGGCGCTGGTCGAGGGCATCGAGGCCGGCGCCGACGACTTCGTCACGAAGCCGTTCAACATGGAGGAGCTGCGCGCACGGCTGCGCGCCGGCGAGCGCGTGCTCCAGCTCGAGTCCGACCTCGCCGAGCACAACCGGCGGCTGACACAGGCATACGCGTCGGCGCGGCGGGACCTCGAGGCCGCGGCCGAGATGCAGAAGGCGCTGCTGCCCCCGCAGGGGCTCGCGCTGCCCTCCGTCGTCTCGGCGTGGCGCTTCCTGCCCGCGAGCCTCGTGGCGGGCGACGTGTTCAACGTGCACGCGCTCGACCCGGCGCGCGCCTCGTTCTACCTGCTCGACGTCGCCGGGCACGGCGTGCCCTCGGCGATGCTCTCGTTCACGCTGAGCAAGCTGCTGGCTCCGCGGCACGAGGCCGACGGGCTGGTCAAGCGCCCGATCGACGCCGCGCCGGGCTGGGAGGTGACGCCCCCCGCGGAGCTGCTCGCCGAGCTGAACCGGCGCTTCCAGGACGACTCCGAGGCGCTCAAGTACTTCACGATGGTGTACGGCGTGGTCGACGCGGCGCGGAACTCGATCACGGTCGCGCAGGCCGGCCACCCGACGCCGCTGCTCGTGCGGCGCTCGGGCGAGGTGCAGCGCCTCGGCGACTCGGGCTTCCCCGTCGGCATGCTCCCCGACGTCCCGTTCGAGCAGGCCGAGTTCCCCTTCGCGCCGGGCGACCGGCTCTACCTCTACTCCGACGGCGTCACCGAGTGCGCGAACGACGCGCGCGCGCCGTTCGGCCTGGCGCGCCTCGAGGACGTGGTCGCCGGACCGGCGCCGAGCGTCGAGGCCGCGATCGGCTCGGTGGAGCGGGCGCTCCGCCAGTGGCGCACCTCGGGCGACTTCGCGGACGACGTCACGCTGCTCGCGATCGAGAGGCGGGCGGCATGAACGGCATGCACGCGCTGGACGACGGCGACGCTCGCTCCCTGCGCCTCGGGATCGAGAGCCGGCTCGACCACGTCGAGCTGCTCGGACGTGCCGTGCACGCGCTGTGCGCCGCCGCCGGGATGCCGGCGCGCGAGTGCGGCCAGGTCGAGCTGGCGCTGGTCGAGGCCGTGAACAACGTCATCCGCCACGCCTACCGCGGCGAGGCCGGCCACCCGGTGCGGGTCGAGTTCGCGGTGCGCGGCGACCGCTTCACGATCGAGATCGAGGACGAGGGAACGCCGATGCCCGATCGCCGCGCGCCCGTGCTCGACTTCGACCCCGCCGACGTCGCGAGCCTGCCCGAGGGCGGCATGGGCCTGTTCATCATCCACAGCGTGATGGACGAGGTCGAGTTCCGCCGCCTCGACGGGCGCAACACGATGCGCATGACGCGGCGGCTCGCGGCCTGAGCGCCGGGACACGACGACGCCCCCGCGGCGCGTGCGCGTCGCGGGGGCGTCGTGTCTCCGGCGGGAGCGTCAGGCGGCGCGGCGGGCGGGGTCGCGCGCGATCGCCAGCGCCTCGTCCAGCGTGGCGGCGATCGGGAACACGCGGTCCATGCGCGTCAGCCGGAAGACGTCCAGGACCATCTCGCCGACGTTGCAGATGACCATGACGCCGTTGCCTTCGAGCCGCTTGAGGCTGGAGACGATGGCCCCCAGGCCGGTGCTGTCGAGGAAATTCACCTCACCCAGGTCGAGCACGATGGTGCGCTGGCCCTTCTGGATGCTGGCCGCCATGTGCTCGCGGAAGCCCGGGGCCGCGTAGGCGTCCAGCGCCTGCTCGGCCGGCTTCACGATCAGCACGTTCCCGTCCTGCCGGTCCTCGATGCGCATGGTGGATCCCCTTCGGTGGAGCGTGGGCCGCGGGCCAACGGCGTCCCGCGGGATCTTCCTTCGCAGGGTTTTCGGCGCTCCCGCCCGTCCGCTTGAGGGCCGCCTGCCGCCGAACGGCAGGGACCACCACCCCCGCGTCAGGCGGCCCGCTCGAGCGCCCCGGCCTCGGCCTCCTCCGCCATCGCGGCGGGCGCGCCCTCCAGGGCCGGGACGTCGGGCGCCGCGGGGAGCGCGCGCACGGTCATGACCACGACCGCGCCGAGGCCTGCGAGCATGCGCACGCCCTCGCCCCCGCGCGACTCGCCGAACGCCCCGCCGACGGCGATCGCCCCGGTCGCCACCGCGAGCATGCGCCAGCGCGCCGACTCGCCGGGCCGCGCGCGGGCGAGCGCCCACGCCTCGCGCACCACGGACGCGAGCAGCATCAGCGTGAGCGTCAGCGTGCTGAAGTAGATCGGGTCGTCGAGCCGCCCGAGCGCGCGGGAGCCCAGGCCGATGCCGCCGCCCGCGAGGTGCAGGACGGTGCCGATCGCGCCCAGCAGGGCCGCGAGGCGCCACGCCGGCGCCGAGCGATGCTCGAACGCGCGGCCGGCGACGGCGAGTGTCAGGAACACGAGAGCCTTCACCTGCACGTGCTGCCCCTGCCAGCGCGCGTCCGCGAGCGCCTCCGCGCGC
>JBAIWU010000458.1:0-4739 GCA_037917155.1 Candidatus Eiseniibacteriota bacterium | reverse complement strand
AGGTGCGCGCCCGCCTGGCGGCGCACGCCGATTCCGCGCGCGCGGGCGCGCCGCTCGACGCCGGCGAGGCGTGGGCCTGGATCGGCTGGAGCCACCTCCGCGCCGGCCACGCCGACAGCGCCGCCGCCGCGTTCCGGCGCGCGCGCGCGCTGCACGAGATGTCCGGCGACGCCTACGGCCTCGCCGAGGCCCTGCTCTCGACACGACGGCCCGCGGACGCGGAGTCCGCGGCGCGGATCGTCGCGGCGCCGGGGATGGACGACGCCGGCGCCGAGGACGTCGCGGCCTCGCTGTGGCGTGCGTGGGCGCAGGCGCGCCTCGCGGGCGCCGAGGCCGCGACGGGAGCGCTCGAGTCGGCGCGTCGCGCGCTGCTCGCCCCCATGACGCCGGACGACGTGCGCGAGCACTGGGCTCGCCGCATCGCCCCGCTGCTGCTCGAGGCCCATGGCGACGCGTGGTCGCTGCTCCAGCCGCTGCTCGCGCTCTCGCGCGGCCGCGACGAGGCCACGCTGCGGCTGGCGCGCGAGGCCGGCATCGGCCGGACGCCCGACGAGCCCTTCGACCGCTTCGCCGCGGCGCTCGCGGCGCACCAGGACTCGCTCGAGGCGGCGCCCCTGCGCGCGGCGGGCGGGCGGCCCCTGGCGGTGCGCACCGCGGACGGCTTCGCCGTGCGCGCGTGGCTCTTCCCCGCCGGCCGCGGCGCGCCGCTCGTCGCGCTCGTCGACGAGCCGTACCCCGCGCCGGGCGCGGGCCCCGACAGCCTCGTCGCACAGCTGCGCCGCGAGGGCGTCGCCGTCGCGCTGCTCGAGCCGCGCGGCTCGCGCGGCTCCGCCGGCCGCGGCTGCGCGTTCGCCGACGACGGGTGGGGGCGCGAGGACGCGCTCGCAGCGCTCGTCGCGAGGGACCTCTCGGCGACGAGCGACGCGGCGGGCGCGGCCGGCGGCATCGATCCGCGGCGCGTCGCCGCGGGCGCGGTGGGCCCGCGCGCGACCTGCGCCGCCCTCGCGGCTCGGACCGACGCCCGCGTGCGGGCGCTCGTGCTCGTGGACCCGGCGCTCGCGCCCACGGACCGCGGACCGTTCGTCGCGGCGCTCGCCGCGGCCGGCGTGCCGGCGTTCTTCCAGACCGGGCCGGCGAGCGTCGAGGCGAACAGCGTCGTCGATCGCGTCGCCGCGATGCTGCCGATCCGCCAGTGCCGCGTCGCCGAATCGCGGGCGGGCGGCAAAGGGCTCGCACTGTTCTCCGCCGGCGGCACCGAGGCGACGCGGCTCAGTCGCTGGCTGGCGGACGCGTGGTCGTCGCCGCGCGCCACTCCACCAGCACGACCGCCGCGAGGATGAGCGCCGCGCCGGCCCACCAGCGCGGCGCGAACCGCTCCGCCCCCAGCGTGAGCGCGAACAGCAGCGCGAACACCGGCTCGAGCGCGAACAGCAGGCCGATGCGCCCCGCCGACAGGCGCCGCTGGGCGTGCACCTGGAGCAGCGGCGCCACGGAGCTGCCCGCCACCGCGAGGTAGGCGAAGCGCCCCCAGCCGTCCGCGTCGAGCGCGCGCAGCGAGGCCGGCAGCCCGCCCGCGAAGGGCGCCGAGAACAGCGCGACCGTGGCGGCCTGCACCGTGACGACGCCCACGGGGTCGAGCGCCGCGCCGTGCCGGGCGATCCAGACGATCTGCAGCGCGTACAGCGTGGCGCCGAGCAGGGTGATCGCCTCGCCGCGCCCGATGTGGAGCGCGCGGTCGAGCGACATGAGCGCCGAGCCCGCCAGCGCCAGCGCGATGCCCACGAACAGCGACGCGCGCGGGCGCTCTCGCAGCAGCGCCCAGGCGTAGAACGCCGCGAACAGCGTGCCCGCGCAGGTGAGGAACGCGGACGAGCCCGCGGACGTGTACCGCAGCCCCAGCGCCTGCAGGTAGAAGCTGCCCGTCATGAGCGCGCCGTTGCCGACCCCGACCACGAGCTCGCGGCGGCCGGGAGCGCGATGTCGCGCCAGTCCCGCGCCGGCGAGGAGCAGCGCGGCCACCGCGAAGCGCCCGCACACGAGCGCCTGCGGCGGCATGCCGTGCACGAGCTCGCGGATCGCCACGAAGGTGCCGCCCCACAGCAGCGTCGCGGCGACCATCGCGGCCACCGCCCCGCGCTCGCCCGGACGCGCGCTCACTCCCCGGGAACGCGGCGGCGGCGCGGCGCGCGGGCCTGCGACAGCGCGAACGACAGGCTCTCGAACTCCATCGTCATGTCGACCACGCGCAGCGTCACGTTCCCCGGCACCCGCAGCTTGCGCGGCGCGAAGTTGAGGATGCCGCGCACGCCGGCGGCGACGAGCGCGTCGGCCACCTCCTGCGCCGAGCGCACCGGCGTCGCGATCACCCCCATGTCGAGACGGTCCGCGGCGGACAGCGTCACGACGTCGCGCACGACGAGGTGCCCGAGCGTTAGGCCGATGCGGTCATGGCTCGCGTCGTACACGGCCACGACGTCGAAGCCCTGGTTGCCGAAGCCGCGATAGGCGAGCAGCGCCGAGCCGATGTGCCCCGCGCCGACGACGCCGACCCGCCAGCGCCGGTCGAGACCGAGGATGGCGCGGATCTCGGCGCGGAGGTGCTCGACGTTGTAGCCCAGCCCGCGCCGGCCGAACGAGCCGAAGTACGAGAGGTCCTTACGGACCTGCGCGGACGTGATCCCCTCCCGCTCGGCGAGCAGGTGCGAGGAGATCATGCGCTGGCCCTCCGCCGCGACTTCCTCGAGCACGCGGTAGTAGTGCGACAGCCGTCGGACGCTGGATTCGGAGATGCGCGACATGGCCTGCGGGGGAATGTCCCGTCCGCGCGTGCGGCCGGGCGCTGCCTTCGTGGGAACAGGGCCGGCCGCGGGACGCCCCGCGCCCGGCGCACGGTCAGGCTACTCCGTCGGCGCGGAGTCGCCGTTCTCCTCGTCGTCCGAGACCACGCGGGTGACGCCCGCCACCGCATCCGGCAGCAGCTCGCCCTCCTCTCCGCCCGGCGTGAGGTTCACCAGCCGGACGCCCTGCGTGTTCCGGCCCATCACGCCGATGCCCTTCACCGGCATGCGGATGAGCTGGCCGGTGCGGGTGATGATCATGAGCTCGTCGCCGTCGACGACTTCCTTCACCGCGACCACGTTGCCGTTCCGCTCCGTGGTCTTGATCGTGATGATGCCCTTGCCGCCGCGGTGCGATACGCGGTATTCGCCGATCTCGCTCCGCTTGCCGTAGCCGTTCTCGGTCACCGCGAGCAGGGTCGCCTGGCGCTTGACGCCCACCATGCTGACGACCTCGTCCTCCTCGTCGTCGAGCGTCACCGCCTTCACGCCGTACGCCGTGCGGCCCATGGCGCGGACCTCGTTCTCGTGGAAGCGGATCGCGAGGCCCTTCTTCTTGGCGAGGATGATGTCCTGCGTGCCGTCGGAGACGATCGTCTCGATCAGCGCGTCACCCTCCTCGAGCAGGACCGCGTTGATGCCGGCCTTCCGCACGTTGCCGTACGCGGACAGCAGCGTCTTCTTGATGAGGCCCTTGCGCGTGGCGCAGACGAGGTAGTGCTGCTCGTCGAACTGTTTCACCGGCACGACGGCCTGCACGCGCTCCTCGCGGCCCATGCCCTCGAGGTGGTTCACGAGCGGCCGGCCCTTGGCCGTGCGGCCCGCCTGCTCGATCTCGTGCACCTTGAGCCAGTAGCAGCGCCCGCGGTCCGTGAGGATGAGCAGGTACGCGTGCGTGTTGGCGATGAACAGGTGCTCGATGTAGTCGTCTTCCTTCGTGCGCGCGCCGATCACGCCCTTGCCGCCGCGGCGCTGGGCGCGGTACGCGGAGATCTCCTGCCGCTTGATGTAGCCGGCGTGCGAGATCGTGATGACCATGTCCTTCTGCTCGATCGTGTCCTCGTAGTTGATGTCGCCCTCGTCGGCCACGATCTGCGTCCGGCGGTCGTCCCCGTACCTGTCGCGCAGGTGCCGCACCTCGTCCTGGATGATCGCGAGCATCTTCTTCTCGCTCGCCAGGATGGAGCGCAGCTTCTCGATGAGCTGGATGACCTCGAGGTACTCCTTCTCGATCTTCTCGCGCTCGAGGCCCGTCAGGCGCTGCAGCCGCATCTCGAGGATCGCGTTCGCCTGGATCTCGCTGAGCTGGAACGTGCCCATGAGGCCCGCGCGCGCCGTGTCGACGTCCTTCGAGGCGCGGATCAGCGCGATGACCGCGTCGAGGTGGTCGAGGGCGATCTTGAGGCCCTCGAGGACATGGGCTCGGCGCTCGGCCTCGGCGAGGTCGAACTCCGTGCGCCGGCGCACGACCTCGCGCCGGTGGCGCACGTACTGGTCGAGCAGCGCGCGCAGCGTGAGCACCTGCGGCCGGTTGTCGACCAGCGCCAGCATGATCGCGCCCACGGTGGTCTGCAGCGGCGTGTGCACGAACAGGTTGTTGAGCACGACCTTGGGGTTCGCGTCCTTCTTGAGCTCGATCACGATGCGCATGCCGTCGCGATCGGACTCGTCGCGCAGGTCGCTGATGCCGGCGACCTTCCCCTCGCGGACCATGTCCGCGATCTTCTCGAGCAGCGAGCCCTTGTTGACCTGGAACGGGATCTCGGTCGCGACGAGGCTCATGCGGCCGCCCTTACCCTCCTCGACCTGCACGCGCGCCCGCACCTTCATGAGGCCGCGCCCGGTGCGGTAGCAGTCGCGGATGCCCTGCGTGCCGTAGATGATGCCGCCGGTCGGGAAGTC
>JBAIWU010000457.1:0-1947 GCA_037917155.1 Candidatus Eiseniibacteriota bacterium | reverse complement strand
CCGCGTTCACGGCGCGCTGAGCGCGGGCGCCGGCGCCGGCTCGCGCTCGCGCCGGCGCCGGCCGCGCCGGGCTCCTAGCCCGTCTTCTCCAGCGCCTCCAGGGCGAGCGCGAGCGCGTGGAAGTCGGCGGTGCCCGCCGCGTCCATCATCTCGCGCACGCGCGGCCGGATGCCGCGCTCGCCGCGGCGGGCGAGCAGCAGGGCCGCGTAGGCGCGGTCGCTGGTGCCGCGCACGAGGTTCTTCTCGTCGACGAAGAACGTCTCCGGGTCGCCGAAGAGGTGGAAAAGGCTGCGGACGTCCGGCTCGGCCTCGCGCGGGGTGAAGCCGCCGGCGAGGACCTCGTGCAGCAGCGGCACGACGAATGGCGAGGTCACGCGCGCGAGCAGCTCGAGCGTCTCGGTGCGGTTGCGCGGCACCGGGTGCTCGAGCGACCAGCGCGCGACGACCGGCATCAGCCGTGCGGCGGCCGGCGGCGGCACGTGCGAGACCCCGCCCGCGTGGATCAGCCAGCGCGCCGCGCCCGCGAGGCCCAGCGGCTCGGGCAGCACGCGCTCGATCGCCTCGGCGACGAGCGCGCCGGGAAAGCCCGTGTGCAGGTAGGGCTCGACGAGCCGGTCGAGCGGCAGGCCCACGTACCACTCCGGGTGCGCGGCGCCCAGCACGCGCAGGCAGGTGCAGGCGCGCTCGAGCGGATCCGGCAGCAGCCCCTCGAGCGCCGTCTGGCGGGCCGCCCCGTGCTCGGCCTTCCACAGCCACTCGGGCGCGCCGGCCGGCAGCACGGCCGCCTGCCCCGCGACGACGCGGTCCCACAGCAGCGCCCGGCGGCGCGCGAGGTCGTCGGATTCGGGGGGATCGAGGGCGTCCACGTGCGTTCGCTCCTGGGGGGGCCTGGCGGCGGGGGCGCGCCGGCCCGGGCGCCGAGCGCCCGGTAACGTTACACGATGCGCCGCGCCCGGGCCGCACGTCCGGGGCGCGCGGCCTCGCCCGCGGCGGCCGCCGGTGCACGGGCCGGCCGGCAGCTTGCGCGCCAGACGTCATCGATGTGACAATTGACTGGTTCGGCCAGTCGCGGGTGCGCGGCCCGCCGCCGGGATGACCTGCGGCGGGGGCTTCGGGCGCGAGCGCGACCGCCGGCGCGGCAGGCCCTCCGCGCCGGCGCAACACACCGACATCGTCCGGGGATCCCTCCGATCCCCGTCTCGGGAGCACAGCCGTGGCGCGTGGCAGCGTGATGTCCTTCAACGACGCGAAGGGATTCGGCTTCATCACCGACGAGCAGGGGCAGCAGGTGTACGTCCACTACTCGTCCATCCGGGGCGACGGCTTCCGCACGCTCGCCGCCGGCGAGACCGTGGAATTCGACCTGGTGCAGGGCCCCAAGGGGCCTCAGGCCTCGAACGTGCGCCGGGGCTGAGCGCGCGCGGGACGCCTAGAGGTCGAGCACGAACCGGGCGCGGCAGCGCCCGGGCCTGAGCTCCAGCTCGAGGCCGTGGTGCGAAACCGCCTTGACCTCGCGCAGGTACGTCATGCGCGCGGGGTCGCGGCGCGGGCCGGCGAGCCGGGCCGAGAGCGAGCGGCCGTCCATCCGTTCGACGTCGACGCGCGTCCACACGGCGTCGGCCAGCTCGGCCTCGAGCAGCACGCGGTTGAGCCAGTTCACGAACAGCTCCTCCGCGTCCTCGCCCTCGGCCCGTGCCTCGCGGCTCACGTCCTCGATCGCGTCCCGGCACTCGGCGAGCTGCGCCATCACGGCGAGCGCGGCGCACGCGAACAGGCGCGCCGGCGTTCCCGCCTCGACCTCGAGGCCGAGGTCGGCGGTGTGGTCGAAGGTGCTCCACCGCTCGTCCATGGCCGCAGCATACGGCATGCAGCCCCGGGGGGCGTGCTTCAGAGGAGCTGCCGGGCGCGGAAGCTCACGAGGCCGCGCGCGCCCACGATGACGTGGTC